>NZ_CAKJTR010000139.1:0-13387 GCF_917627355.1 Protofrankia sp. Cj3
TCAGGCGGGCCTCCGGCGACGCGATGAAACAATGATCATACCGCCGTTGGCTCTCTAGACCAGGAGATTCCCGAAATGACCACTCCACTCGACGGTCTGCTTGCCGAGCACGCCGAGCTGGAGGACCGTCTCGCCGATCCGTCTGTGCACGCTGACCCGATTCTGGCACGCAGCCTCGGCCGCAGGTACGCGGAGCTGGCCCCGGTCGTGGAGACCGCGCGTGAGCTGGACCGGGTCGATGCGGACCTCGCGACCGCCCGGGAGTTCGCCGCCGAGGATGCCTCGTTCCGCGCCGAGGTCGCGGAGCTTGAGGCCACGCACGCGGTGTTGCGGGACCGGCTGCACACCCATCTGGTGCCCACCGATCCCGACGACGCCCGTGATGCGATTATGGAAATCAAGGCGGGCGCGGGCGGTGAGGAGTCGGCGCTGTTCGCTGGCGACCTGCTGCGGATGTACCTGCGCTACGCTGAGCGACGCGGCTGGCGGACCGAGATCCTGGACGCGAATCCCAGCGATCTCGGCGGCTACCGGGACGTGAGCGTGGCGGTGAAGGCTGGCCGGATGACCACCGGCGGCGTGTTCGGGCGGCTGCGGTTCGAGGGCGGTGTCCACCGGGTCCAGCGGGTTCCGGTCACCGAGTCGGCCGGTCGCATCCACACCTCGGCGGCCGGAGTGCTGGTACTTCCCGAAGCTGAGGATGTCGAGGTCGATATCGACCCCAACGAGCTGCGCATCGACGTGTACCGCTCCTCGGGCCCCGGTGGGCAGAGCGTCAACACGACGGACTCGGCAGTGCGTATCACCCATCTTCCCAGCGGTCTGGTGGTGTCCTGCCAGAACGAGAAAAGCCAGTTGCAGAACAAGGAGTCGGCGCTGCGGATCCTGCGCGCACGGCTCCTCGCGGCGGCCCGCGAGCGGGCGCAGGCGGAGGCATCGGCGGCACGGGCCAGCCAGGTTCGCACGGTGGACCGCTCCGAGCGGATCCGTACCTACAACTTCGCGGAGAACCGGATCAGCGATCATCGGGTCGGTTTCAAGGCGCACAATCTCGATCAGGTACTCGACGGTGAGCTTGACGAGGTACTGGACGCTCTTGTCGCGGCGGACCTGGCGGCGAGGCTTTCGGCCGGGGCCGGGTCATGACGTCCGGTGAGCCCAGCGCCGGGCTGGCCGCGCATGTGCTGGACAGCGCGGTCACCACTCTCGCCGCGGCCGGGGTGCCAAGCCCCCGGTCGGACGCTGAACAGCTCGCCGCGTATGTCACCGGCGAGCCCCGGTGGCGGCTGCGGCGGACGACGGCCATCACGCTGGCGGATCAGGACCGGTTTCAGGATCTGGTCGCCCGTCGGGCCGCGCGGGTGCCCCTCCAGCACCTGGTCGGCAGCGTCGGGTTCCGTTATCTCACCCTGGCGGTGGGCCCCGGGGTGTTCATACCCCGGCCGGAGACCGAAGTCGTGGTCGGATGGGCCCTCGACGCGGTTCGAGCGGCTGGCTGGGCGCGGCCGATCTGTGTGGATCTTTGTACTGGTTCCGGCGCGATCGCCCTCGCGCTCGCGGAGGAACTGCCCGGCGCGTGCGTACACGCCGTCGACGTTGATCCGGAAGCCTTGGTGTGGGCAGGTCGCAACATCGTCGATCATGGTTTTGTCGGTACCGACAGCCGGGTGACGCTGCATCGCGCCGATGTCGGGATCGACCCGGCTGGGCATGGCCGCAACGACGGTCGCGAGCCAGCTACGGCGGTTGTCCAGCAGTTGGCAGACCTGGTAGGTCGAGTCGATCTCGTGGTGAGCAACCCGCCGTACCTGTGGGACGACGAACGGGACAAGGTTGATCCCGAGGTCGGCATACATGATCCGCCCGCTGCCCTGTGGGCCGGGCCGGATGGTCTGGCGGGGGTCCGCGCGGTCGTACGGGTGGCGAGTGACCTGCTGCGGGACGGCGGGAAGCTGGTGATCGAACATTCCGACCGCCACGGCTCGGCAGTCCCTGCGCTGCTGCGTGACTCCGGCTGCTGGGAGGATGTCCAGGACCATCTCGACCTGGCGGGGCGGGACCGGTTCGTCTCGGCGTCACGCCGGTCGCGGGAGCGGTAGACGCGCACTGGTGATGTGCTGTGCTGCCGGACTGTGATGAAGGATCGCTGAAGTAATGGGGGAGCCAGTGAGGCCAAGGGAGTCGGCAAGCGAACGGTATGACTGCACGGACCCCGGACAGCGTGCGGCCGGGCTGGAGGCAGCCGTCCGCTCGGTGCGCCACGGCCGGCTCGTCGTGTTGCCCACTGACACCCTGTACGGCGTGGGTGCGGACGCCTTCGATCAGGTCGCGGTCCGCGCGCTGCTCGCGGCCAAAGGCCGTGGCCGGGACATGCCGGTGCCGGTGCTCGTTGGCTCGTGGCGCACCCTGGACGGGCTTGTCGAGCGGGTTACCGAGCCGGTCAGGGACCTGGTCCGGGCATTCTGGCCGGGTGGGCTGACCTTGGTCGTGCCATACGCGCCGTCGTTGAGCTGGGATCTCGGTGATGCCCGTGGCACTGTGGCGGTGCGGATGCCGCTGCACCCGGTCGCGATTGAACTGCTTGGCCGTACCGGGCCGATGGCCGTGTCCAGCGCGAACATCAGCGGCCAGCCACCCGCGACCACGGTGGATGACGCCATGGCGCAGCTCGGTGATTCTGTTGAGGTGTACCTTGACGGCGGTCCGTGCTCGGCCGGCATCGCGTCGACGATCGTTGACTGTACCGGTGAGGTCCCGCGGGTGCTGCGGACGGGCGCGATCGGTATGGCGGCGCTGCGCGAGGTGCTGTCCTCCGTGCAGGAACCCGCCGCGACCGCATGACACCCTCGGCCGGTCGCGGCCCCACGCCGTAAGCTGTCGGGGCGGGGGTTGGACCAGCCGAGGACGGGGCGTTGCGATCGGGACACTCCCCTGTCTGGCCGCTTCCGGCCCGGCGGCCTTCGCGCGGACGGCGCAATCGCGCGGCCAGGGCCAGGCGCGCGGCGCGCACGAGGAGAGGCAGCTTATGAGCACCCCGTTCTGGGGCCCGGACTTCGATCAGCTCCAGGCCGAGGACCACGAGATCGCGGACGTCGTCCTGGCCGAACTGGACCGGCTCCGTGGGGGTCTTCAGCTCATCGCGAGCGAGAACTTCACCTCGCCGGCGGTGCTGGCGGCCCTCGGGTCGACGTTGTCGAACAAATACGCCGAGGGCTACCCGGGCCGTCGCTACTACGGTGGCTGCCAGGTCGTTGACCGCGCGGAGGAGATCGGCATCGCTCGAGCGAAGAAGCTCTTCGGCGCCGAGCACGCGAACGTGCAGCCACACTCCGGAGCGCAGGCCAACTTCGCGGTGTACGCCGCGCTACTCGCGCCCGGTGACACCGTGCTGGCGATGTCGCTGCCGCACGGCGGTCATCTTACTCATGGTAGTCGGGTCAACTTCAGTGGGAAGTGGTTCGATGTCGTCGCCTACGGGGTGCGCGAAGACACCGAAATGATCGACTATGACGAGGTCCGCGACCTCGCGCGTCAGCATCGACCTAAAATGATTATCTGTGGCGCCACCGCGTATCCCCGGCTGATTGACTTCGCCGCCTTCCGCTCGGTCGCCGACGAGGTCGGGGCATGGCTGGTGGTCGATGCCGCGCACTTCATCGGTCTGGTGGCGGGCGGGGCCATCCCCAGCCCGGTGCCCTATGCCGACGTGGTCAGTTTCACTACTCACAAGGTCCTGCGTGGGCCGCGGGGTGGAATGATCCTCTGCCGCGAGGAGCTGGCCCAGCGGATCGACAAGGCGGTGTTCCCGTTCAGCCAGGGCGGCCCGCTCATGCACGCGGTCGCGGCCAAGGCGGTGGCGTTGCGGGAGGCCGCCACCCCCGCCTACGCTGACTACGCACGTCAGGTCATCGCTAACGCCCAGACTCTCGCGGACGGGCTCGCCGCGGAGGGTGTGCGGCCGGTTGCCGGCGGCACCGACACGCATCTCGCCCTATTCGATCTTCGCGCTCTTGGCGTGACCGGTAAGGACGCGGAAGCCCGGTGTGATGCCGCGCGGATCACACTGAACAAGAACGCCATCCCGTATGACCCGCAGCCGCCCGCGGTTTCCTCCGGTATCCGGGTTGGCACCCCGGCGGTTACCACCCAGGGCATGCGGGAGGACGAGATGAAGGAGATCGCGGCTCTGATCGCCCGAGCGGTCCGTGACCCGCTCGCCGCCCCCGATGTGGCCAGAGCGGTCTCTGTCCTGGTCGGCCGGCATCCTGTCTACCAGCGCTAGGGCGTGTCTTCTTCGATCGTACGGATCAATGCCCACATCGACCAACATCCATCAGGCACGCCGTGGTGGCGGCGCGGTAGATCAGCGAAGGTTGCGGGCTGTTGCGGGAGTATCTGCTCGTATTCGCGGTGTCGGCAGCGGTCACATTCCTGTGCACGCCGGTCGCACGGGGCTTCGCCATCTGGATCGGCGCCGTCGCTGGCGTCCGTGACCGTGACGTACATGCGGTGCCGACCCCGCGTCTCGGTGGGCTCGCCATGCTCGCGGGGCTCGTGGCCGGTCTGGAAGTCGCCGATAACCTGCCGTTCCTGTCCTCGGTCTCGCGGGACTGGGCCGAACCACACGCGGTGGGTGCCGCGGCCATTGTGATCTGCCTGCTCGGAGTCGTGGACGACCGGTGGCCGCTGGATCCGCTGACGAAGCTCGCGGGTCAGGTCGCGGCCGCCGGGGTGATGGTTCTGCTGGGCGTCCAGTGGTCGTTCGCTGTCAATCCGGACAGCGACACCACCGTCAGCCTCGGACCGGAGACAGCCGTGCCGCTGTCAATTCTCGCCACGATCGTTCTTGTCAACGCCATGAACTTCATCGACGGGTTGGACGGTCTTGCCGCGGGGGTTGCGGCAATTGCCGCGGGAGCCACGTTCTACTTCGCCTACGAGGTTGCTGTGATCAATCACTTCTCCCGGGCGGCGCCGGCGGCGTTACTGGCCGCCGTCACCGCCGGGGTGTGCCTCGGCTTCCTGCCGCACAATTTCAACCCGGCCAGGCTGTTCATGGGGGACTCCGGCTCGATGTTGGTCGGCCTGCTCTCAGCCGCTTCCATGATCTCGGTAACCGGCCAGGTCGCCTATGGCGGATACGCCGGGCCGTCCCGATCTCTGCCGTCACTGATTCCGCTGGCTGTTCCACTGGCCGTGCTGGCGGTGCCGTTCATTGACCTCGGGCTGGCCGTGGTCCGCCGGACCCGTGCCGGCCGGTCGCCGTTCGCCGCGGACAAGATGCATCTGCACCACCGGATGCTGGAAATCGGGAAATCCCATGTCCGCGCGGTTCTCATCATGTACTTCTGGGCAGCTTTGCTCGGCTTTGGCGGGGTGGCCGCCTCCTTCTCGCGGCAGCCGCTGCCCATTCTCGCCTCCGTGGTCGGCCTCGGTCTGATCGGGCTCCTGGCGCTGTTGCTGAGTGGCCAGCGATCGGTGCGGCGAGTATGATCGTTTCTGCCGGGCGGACGATCAGGCTTGGTTTGGGCGTGCTTGCCATCATTGCGCTGCCCGGCCTGGTGGCCGCGGGTGTCGCCCGGGGTACGGCCGGGATTGTCGCTGTTGCGCTCGGCCTGTGCCTGGTCGGGTTTTTCTTCACAGCGAGCAAGGTGGTGGTGAGTGTCGTCGCCCGGCGCGCGAGGGCGATGGTGCTACCTGCTGCGCTCGGCACCTACCTTATGAAGATCGTAATTCTGGGTGCTCTGCTCGTGAGCCTTGAAGGGTCGAGCACCATCGACCTCACCGCCTTCGCCTGGGCCATCTTTGTGGGAGTTTTCGGCTGGCTCGGGGCTGAGCTGTGGGTGGCCACGCATACCCGGGTCCCGTTTTACGATCCCGCGCTCTTCCGGGCGCGGGAAGACTCCCGTCGTGACACTCTGAACACGTGAACAAAGCCGAGCCGAATCCGGAGGAGAGCGGGCAGGAGCCCGGTGGCGGAGGGCAAGGTGATCACAGTACTGCTCGCCCGGCCGGGGACCCCGATCGGCCTGCCGGTGACGGACCGCCACGCCGCCCGTACCGGCCGGGCCTGATCTCTGACGAGGCCTGGACGGCGGTCGGTACCCTGTTGGCCGGAATCGGGTTCTGGGGGCTGGTCGGCTACGGGATCGATCGGCTCGTCGGTCTCGGCACCGTCTTCCTGCCGGTCGGCGTCCTTGTGGGTATGGCTGCTTCGCTCTATCTCGTGATCAGTCGCGCTACGCGGCGTTTCTAGGCGGCCACGATGGTTGCTTAACGTCTTCATTCGAATTCTCAGCGTGAGACATAGATGACAAAAACGAACTGGTAGGTTACTTTCGGATAAACAAGGGAGCGAACAGGCCTTCGCCGGCCTGGAGTTGATGCCGGTCGCTACGGGGTGTGGATAGTATCGCCAGTGCTGGGTGTCCACTCACGGACATCTGGTGTGAGTCGTGTCTCCCGTTGGTCCTGCCGGGCTCATGATCATGCTGTGTCGATGGATGGTCATGTGTGGCGCGGTGCCCTACCCGGGGGGAGCCGACCCGCGCCAGGAAGGGCTGTCCCGCCTGAACCAGATAGGGTAAGTCCACACCGCCGCCGGTACGGCTGCGTCTCTTCCTCAGCTGGTGAGAGTATATTTTGATCATGGAGGTGTCCGTCGTGCCGGTCCCCGCGGGACCCCTGGTCCTCGCTGACGAGGGCTTCAAGGGCCCGACCAAGGAGGTGTTCCAGCCGCCGCATTGGTTCGATGTCGATCTTGGGCCTGTTCATTTTTACCTGAACAAGGCGACTGCGCTGGGGATCTTCGCCGCGCTTTTCGTCGGTGTGCTCTTCTGGCTCGCCTTCCGGCGGGCCACGGTCGTGCCCCGCGGACTGCAGAACGTCTGCGAGTCGGTCTATGACTTCATCGACACGTCGATCGCCCGGGACGTCATCGGGGAGAACGGGCGGAAGTACACCCCGTACCTCCTCGTGCTCTTCAGCTTCGTGCTCATCTGTAATGTGCTCGCGATTGTCCCTGGCGCTCAGTTCCCGCCGACGTCGCGAATCGCCATTCCGATCGTTCTCTCCGCCGTCACGTACGTGCTGTTCAACCACGCCGGCATCAAGGCCAACGGCGCCCGGGCGTACTTCGGCCACATGATCAATCCGGCTCCGACCGCGCCCGTCTTCGTCAAGGTTCTCCTTGGACCGATCGAGGTCATGTCGACCCTGCTCGTGCGGCCGTTCACGCTGGCGGTCCGGTTGTTCGCGAACATGTTCGCCGGCCACATCCTGCTGCTGGTGTTCTCGCTCGGCGCGGAGTACCTGCTACCCAAGCCGCCCTTTGTCTTCGGACTCGCCTCGCTGCTCATGACGATCGTGCTGACCGGCTTCGAACTCGTCATCGACGGCTTGCAGGCGTACATCATCACAATCCTCACGGCCGCCTTCATCTCCGGTGCGATCGAATCCGGTGGCGGACATGAGAGTTCTCCCGCGGCTGACCATGCTCACGCAGTGAGCGGGGCGCCCGCCGGAGCGCACGCATAAAAAGGTTCGGACACCCCGATCAGCACCGTGGCAGGTCCCGGTGCCCGACTGGAAAAGGAATATGAGATGGCAGACACCCCTTCCTTGGTGCTTGCTGCTGCCGATCAGGTGAGCGGATCCCTTGGCGCGGTGGCCTACGGCTTGGCGGCCATCGGGCCGGGTATTGGAATCGGCCTTATCTTCGGCTTGGGCGTGCAGGCGATAGCCCGCCAGCCCGAAGCGGAGCAGGTGGCCTTCCGCTATATGATCATTGGCTTCGCGCTGGCGGAAGCACTGGCTCTGATCGGTTTCGTCGTCCCGTTCGTCTTCCCCTAAGCCGGAGGGAGACACCGTGGTTGCCACAACACTGTTGCAAGCCGCCGGGGAGAGCGGGCATTCGGACGAGAACGTCCTCATTCCCCCGCTTGGCGAGCTGCTGATCGGTACTTTGTCGTTCGGCCTGCTCGTGGCCTTCTTCTTCTGGAAGGTCTATCCGCAGATCAAGCGAGCGTATGCCGAGCGGACCGAGGCTATCGAGGGCAATCTCGCCCGTGCCCAGCATGCTCAGCGGGAGGCTCAGGAGCTTCTCACCTCCTACCGGGCGCAGCTCGCCGACGCGCAGACCGAGGCTGCCCGTATCCGTGAGGACGCCCGTGAGCAGGGAGGTCGGATCCTCGCGGAGCTGCGTTCCCAGGCGGGTGCGGAAGTCGCCGAGATCAAGGCACGTGGCGAGGCACAGCTCGCCGCGGAGCGGGCGCAGATCGTCGCTCAGCTCCGGCGTGAGGTCGGTGACATCGCCCTCGAGCTGGCAACGAAGATCGTTGGCCATGAGCTGGAGCGCGATGACCGCCAGCGTCAACTGGTCGACGACTTCATAGCCGGCCTGGAGCACCCAGGCGAGCCGGCCGTCCCAGCTCCGGCTGGTCCGGGGGGCTGACGCGTGGAGGGATCCAGCCGACGTTCTCTGGACGCGGCGCGTGCTCGCCTGGATGAGTTGACCATGCCTCCGCCACCCGGCATCAGGATGCGGTCCCACTATCCGGTCGATCTCGGCCGGCTGGCGGACGATCTCGAAGCTGTGGGGGATCTTCTCAGCCGGGAGCCGGCGATCCGCCGGGCGCTGGCTGATCCGGGCACCCCCGGATCGGCCCGCTCCGGCCTCGCGGCCCGCCTGTTCGATGCCAAGGTCTCGGCAGCGGCTCTCGACATCCTGCAGGTTGTGGCTACCGGCCGGTGGGCCCGGCCGCTCGATCTCCAGCGTGCCGTGTCCGAGCTCGGGGTCGAGGTCCTGCTCGCCCAGGCACAGCGCGAAGGCGTCCTCGACGATGTGGAGGACGAGCTGTTCCGGTTCGGCCGCATCCTCAACCGGACGCCCGAACTGTCGTTGGCGCTCAGCGATCCGGCGGCCCCGTGGCCCGCGAAGCGGGAACTCGTGGCCACGTTGCTGGACAGCAGGGCCAAGGCTGTAACGACACGTCTCGTCCAGCGTGCGGTTGCGGAGCGCTACTATGGAGATCTTGA
Source organism: Protofrankia sp. Cj3 (assembly GCF_917627355.1). Lineage (NCBI taxonomy): Bacteria > Bacillati > Actinomycetota > Actinomycetes > Frankiales > Frankiaceae > Protofrankia > Protofrankia sp. Cj3. The sequence goes on from NZ_CAKJTR010000139.1 coordinate 9,037, forward strand.
GCACCGTCTTGAGCAACTGACCGTGATCGCGGCGGCCCGCCGGAACCGGCTCGTCGCTGTGGTGCGCACGGCTGTCCCTCTCGCGGGGGACCAGATTTTTCGGTTGCGGACAGCGATCAGCCGGTATTTTGGTCGCGATGTCCAGCTCCAGGTGGACGTCGATCCGGCCGTTCTGGGCGGCGTTGTCGTGCGGGTGGGTGACGAGGTGGTCGACGGCAGCGTCCTCCGCCGCCTCACCGACGCGCGCCGGCGACTGCACCGATAGAGCGCTCTCGTGGACACCCAGACCGCGCATGACCTGCGGGACGTGCCCTCACCATTTATTGAAGGACCGAAGCGATGACTGAGCTCTCCATTCGACCGGAGGAAATCCGCGCCGCCCTCCGGGACTACGTCGACTCCTACCAGGCATCCGTCGGGGAGCGTGAGGAGGTCGGCCGGGTCGTCGTCGCGGGCGACGGCATCGCGCGGGTCGAGGGCCTGCCGCACGTCATGACCAACGAGCTGCTGGAGTTCCACGGCGGCGTGCTGGGCCTGGCGTTGAACCTTGACGTTGCCGAGATCGGCTGCGTCATCCTCGGTGACTCCGAACACATCGAGGAAGGCCAGGAGGTCCGTCGCACCGGCCAGATCCTCTCCGTCCCGGTCGGAGACGGTTTCCTCGGCCGGGTGGTCGATCCGTTGGGCCGCCCGATCGACGGGCTCGGCGAGATCGTCTCCACCGAGAGCCGAGCGCTGGAGCTGCAGGCACCCACGGTCGTCCAGCGCCAGCCGGTCAAGGAGCCGCTCCAGACCGGTATCAAGGCGGTGGACGCGATGACCGCCATCGGCCGTGGCCAGCGTCAGCTGATCATTGGTGACCGGCAGACCGGCAAGAGCGCCGTCGCACTGGACGCGATCATCAACCAGCGGGAGAACTGGGCGACGGGGGATCCGAAGCTCCAGGTCAAGTGCGTGTACGTGGCGGTCGGACAGAAGAAGTCGACCATCCGGGCTGTCCTCAACACGCTGGAGGAGACCGGCGCGCTGGCCTACACGACCATCGTGGCGGCGCCCGCTGACGAGCCAGCCGGCCTGAAGTACCTCGCACCCTATACGGGGTCGGCAATCGGTCAGCACTGGATGTACAACGGCCAGCACGGGCTGATCGTTTTTGACGACCTGTCGAAGCAGGCTGAGGCATACCGGGCGATCTCGCTGTTGCTGCGCCGCCCGCCGGGCCGTGAGGCTTATCCCGGCGACGTCTTCTACTTGCACTCCAGGCTGCTGGAGCGATGCGCGAAGCTGTCGGACGAGCTCGGTGCCGGCTCCCTGACCGGTTTGCCGATCATCGAGACCAAGGGCAACGACATCTCCGCCTACATTCCGACGAACGTCATCTCCATCACCGACGGGCAGATCTTCCTGGAGACCGACCTGTTCAACCAGGGTGTCCGTCCGGCGATCAACGTCGGTACCTCGGTCTCCCGCGTGGGCGGGAGCGCCCAGATCAAGGCGATGAAGTCGGTCGCGGGGCGGCTGCGCCTCGACCTCGCGCAGTACCGCGAGCTGGAGGCCTTCTCCGCGTTTGGCTCGGATCTCGACAAGGCCTCGCGGGCGCAGCTTGAGCGGGGCGCGCGCATGGTCGAACTGCTCAAGCAGCCGCAGTACGAGCCCTTCCCGGTCGAGCGGCAGGTTGTATCGATCTGGGCGGGTACATCCGGGCAGCTCGACGATGTGCCGGTCGCGGACATCCGCCGCTTCGAGCGTGAGTTCCTCGACTTCATCGAGCGGATCCAGCCGGGGGTCTACCGGACCATTCAGGGTACGGGCAAGCTGGACGACGACACCGTCAGCGCGCTCGAGCAGCTGGTCGCGAAGTTCAAGGCCGAGTTCACGCTGTCGGGCGGGCTGCCGCTGGTCAACGAGCCGCTGCCGGAGAGCCTGGACCCGTCCGAGGTGGAGCGGGAAGCTATCAAGATCCATCAGGCGAAGCCGAAGGACGAGGACTGAGGACGTGGCCGGCCAGCTCCGTGAGTACCGGCGCCGCATCCGCTCGATTCAGTCGACCAAGAAGATTACCCGCGCGATGGAACTCATTGCCGCATCCAGGATCGTGAAGGCCAAGGCGAGGGTTGCCGCTTCCCGGCCGTACGCGGACGAGATCACCCGAGTAATCTCCGCGGTGGCGTCGCAGACCACTATTCGTCACCCGCTGACGACCGAACGCACAGATCCGCGGCGAGCCGCGATCCTCGTGGTCACCAGTGACCGCGGCCTTGCTGGTGGTTACAACGCCAACGTGCTGCGCCGGACGGGTGAGCTGCTGGAGCTGCTGCGCGCGGAGGGCAAGGAGCCGGTCCTGTACGCGGTCGGGCGCAAGGCCGTCACGTACTACCGTTTCCGTGGCCGGGAGCTGGCCGGCGAGTTCATCGGTTTCTCCGAACAGCCGGGCTACGACAACGCCAAGGAAGTGGCCGATGCGTTGATCGCGCGCTTCCTGGACCCGTCGGGGGAGAGCGACCGGGTGGACGAGATTCATGTGGTCTACACCGAGTACGTCAACACCCTGGCCCAGCGACCGGTTGCGCACCGCATTCTGCCGCTTGTGCTGGAGGCGACCGCCGAGCCCCCACCTGGCGGCCCGCTTCCGCAGTACGAGTTCGAACCGTCCGCGGAGGGCGTGCTCGACGCGCTGCTCCCTCGCTACGTCGAGAGCCGGTTGCACGCGGCGCTGCTGGAGTCCGCGGCGTCCGAGTCGGCGGCCCGCCAGCGAGCGATGAAATCCGCGACTGACAACGCCGGTGAGTTGATTAAGACCTACACCCGCCGGGCGAACGCGGCTCGTCAGGACGCCATCACTCAGGAGATATCGGAAATCGTCGGCGGGGCCAACGCCCTCGCCCAGGTTTCCTAGCCGACCGTTACACCGAAGAATGCTCGAAGTCACCGGCCGCGGGAAGAGCCGCCGGTGACTTCGGGGTATGACATGCAGATGAACCGCTTGAAGTCGCTGGCCTCCTGGCGGAGCCGTCAGTCGCGGAGGGCACCTTGATGAAGCAGAGGACGCCATGACCGTCACCACTACCTCGCCCGCCGCGGTGGAGGGCAAGGCCCCTGGGATCGGCCGGGTCGCCCGTGTTATCGGCCCGGTCGTCGATGTGGAGTTCGCGCCCGACGAGATCCCCGAGATCTACCGTGCGCTGCGCGTCGAGCGCACCATCGACGGGCAGACCGCAACGCTGACGCTCGAGGTCGCGCAGCACATCGGTGACAACACCGTTCGGGCGATCTCCATGCAGCAGACCGACGGTCTGGTGCGTGGGGCACCGGTTCAGGACACCGGCTCACCGATCACGGTTCCTGTTGGCAACGCCACCAAGGGGCACCTGTTCAATGTGCTCGGCGAGCCACTTGACGTCGAAAGCATCGCTACCGACGTACGCAGATCGATCCACGCGTCGGCGCCCCCGTTCGACCAGCTCGAGTCGAAGACGGAGATGTTCACGACCGGCATCAAGGTCATCGACCTGCTGGCACCCTACGTGCGCGGTGGGAAGATCGGTCTGTTCGGTGGTGCCGGCGTCGGCAAGACGGTTGTCATCCAGGAAATGATCAACCGTGTCGCCACGCAGTTCGAAGGCGTGTCGGTGTTCGCCGGGGTCGGCGAGCGCACCCGGGAGGGCAACGACCTGTTCCTGGAGATGACCGAAGCCGGCGTCATCAAGGACACCGCGCTGGTCTTCGGGCAGATGGACGAGCCCCCGGGCACCCGGCTGCGGATCGCGCTCGCCGCGCTGACCATGGCGGAGTACTTCCGGGACGTCCAGAAGCAGGACGTGTTGCTGTTCATCGACAACATTTTCCGTTTCACCCAGGCTGGTGCCGAGGTCTCGACCCTGCTCGGACGCATGCCGAGCGCGGTGGGCTATCAGCCCACCCTGGCCGACGAGATGGGCGTCCTGCAGGAGCGGATCACCTCCACGCGCGGCCACTCGATCACTTCGCTCCAGGCGATCTACGTACCCGCGGACGACATCACCGACCCGGCCCCGCACACCACGTTCACGCACCTCGACGCGACCACGGTGCTTTCCCGGGCCATTTCCGATCTGGGGATCTATCCAGCGGTTGACCCGCTCGACTCGAGTTCACGCATTCTTGACGCCCGTTATCTGGGGCAGGATCACTACGACGTGGCGCGTGAGGTGCAGCGCATCCTGCAGCGTTACAAGGATCTGCAGGACATCATCGCCATCCTGGGTATCGACGAGCTTTCCGAAGAGGACAAGATCCTCGTCAACCGGGCGCGGCGTATCCAGCGGTTCCTGTCGCAACCCTTCTTTGTCGCCGAGCAGTTCACCGGCATCCC
>NZ_CAKJTR010000140.1:0-3682 GCF_917627355.1 Protofrankia sp. Cj3
GAGGCTCCGGCAATAGGACTTGTCCGGCTCGCGGCGCCCGGTCGGCGCCTCGCGTCGTTGTCGTCGGCCCAGGTGGGACACCGCTACCTGGGCCGACGACAACCGGAGCCTCTTGATCTCATCAATCAGCATGCTGGCCGTTAGCGCGCTGATGGCATGAGTGACAGCCCGGAACGCGTGTCGGGACGACGATGCGGTCGCGGAGAGCGAACGGATCATGATTGTCTGGGTAGCGCCCGGCCGGCCGGTTCATGCGGGAACTCGTTGGGCAGGACCGAGATGTGGACGAGTCGGATGACGTGCACGTTGCTACTTTTGGCAACCGAATCGACGAGCTTTTTGATGTGGCGGAGACCGCCACGGCAACGGTTGACGCACAGGGGCGTATCACGCAGTGGAGCAAACAGGCTCGGCAGCTGCTGGCCTACCCGCCGGCCGAGGTCCTCGGACGGGCGGCGGCAGACCTCCTCGCCGAGGATATTCCGGACACCGTGCGGCTGTCCAGCGCGGCGCTGGAGGTATGGAGCGGCCAGGCGGTTGTGCGTCACCGGGACGGCCGGCATCTGCGGGTCGAGTTGCTGGCACAACCGTCACCGGCTGACGATGGAAAGATTACCTGGATCATTAGTGCGGTGCTGGCGGGGCGGCAGAAGCGGCAGATGCGGAAAAATCACGAGCAGCAGGATAAGAAGGACGGCGACTGGCCGCTGCTGGACTGGGCGTTCGACCAGTCCCCGCTGTATCTCGCGGTCTACGACGTGGACTTGCGGATCCGCCGGCTGAACGCCGCGGCGTGCCGTCAGCTCGGCATCGACCAGGGCGAGGAACGCGGGCTCCAGCTCACCGAGCTGCTGCCCGGTGGGCCCGCCCTCGACGCGGTCGTCGAGCAGCTGCGCAAGGTGGCGCAGACAGGCGAGCCGGTGCGTTACAGGGTTTTCGCCCCTACTCTGATCAATCTTTACGGCGAGGCGCTGGCCATCAGCATCTCGCCGCTGAAGGATCCAGACGGGCTGATCCGAGGCGTGTACAGCGCGGCGTTCGACATCAGCGAGCAGCACCGGGCCCAGCAGCGGCTGGCCTTGTTGAACGAGGCGAGTAGCCGTATCGGCAGTACGCTGAATGTGATCCGGACCGCGCGGGAACTGGTGGAGGTGGTTGTTCCCGGACTCGCCGACTGGGCCAGCGTGGATCTGCTCGAATCGGTACGCCAGGGGTATGAGCCGGTTGCCGGTCCGTTCTCGGGCACGGTCACCCTGTGCCGTGCCGCGCACCAGTCGATCATCGAAGGCCGTCCCGAAGTTGTGGTGGAGCTGGGGCAGGCCGACGTCTATCCGGACTATTCGCCCCCCGCCCGCGTCCTGGTGACCGGCCGGCCCGCGCTGTACCAGATCTCTGACCCGGTGATGGCTCGTTGGGTCGCCGCGGATGCCGTCCGGACCGCCAAGGCCCGCGAGTACGGGTTTCACTCGATGCTTTTCGTGCCGTTGCGTGCCCGTGGCGCCACTCTAGGTGTGGCGACTCTTGCTCGTCATCGACATCCGGAGGCGTTCGAGCACGATGATCTCATCCTTGCCGATGAGCTCGCTGCCAGGGCAGCAGTCGCTATCGACAATGCCCGTCGGTACACCCATGAACGCGCCACCGCGCTCACGCTGCAGCGCAGCCTGCTCCCGCGGCGGCTGCCCGCGCAGACGGCGGTGGATGTCGCCTCCCGCTACCTGCCAGCCAGCTCTGAGGTGGGTGTCGGTGGTGACTGGTATGACGTGATCCCGCTGTCCGGCACCCGCGTCGCGCTGGTTGTCGGTGACGTCGCGGGCCACGGGCTGCACGCGGCCGCGACCATGGGCCGGCTCCGTACCGCCGTGCGCACGCTTGCCGATGTTGATTTTTTTCCCGAGGAGCTGCTCACCCGCCTGGACGACGTGGTCATCCGGCTGGCGGCCGAGGAGAGCCCGGCATCAACGGGCATGTCCGGCGATACTGGTGACGGTCTTGTCTCCACGTGTCTGTACGCGGTGTACGATCCGGTGTCCTGTCGGTGTTCGTTGGCCCGCGCCGGTCATGCCCTGCCCGCCATCGTGACCCCGGACGGCACCGTCGACTTCCTCGACCTGCCGGCCGGTCCTCCACTGGGCGTGGGCGGGCTGCCCTTCGAGGCCGCTGATTTCGATCTGCCCGCGGGCAGCCTGCTTGTTTTCTACACGGACGGACTCGTCGAGGGCCATGACCGCGACATCGACGCGGGCCAAAGCGCGTTGCGCCGGGTGCTGGCCGATTCCGCGGGCTCGCTGGAGAGTATCTGCGACACCATCCTCGCGGCCATGCTGCCGGACCGTCCAAGCAATGACGTCGCGCTGTTGGTCGCCCGGACACGTGCCCTTGACCCGGGCCAGGTCGCCAGCTGGGATCTGCCGGCAGAGCCGGCCGTCGTCGCGGACGCCCGTGCGCAGGCATCCCGTCAGCTCGCCAGCTGGGGGCTGGACGAGGCCACATTCATCACCGAACTGATCGTCAGCGAACTGCTCACCAACGCCATCCGCCACGCTCGGGCACCGCTCCAGCTGCGGCTGATCCTTGACGACAGCCTCATCTGTGAGGTCTCCGACGCCAGCAGCACCGCGCCGCACCTGCGCCGGGCCCGTGTCCTTGATGAGGGTGGACGCGGGCTGCTCCTGGTCGCCCAGCTCACCCGGCGTTGGGGTACCCGTCATACCCGCCATGGAAAGACGATCTGGGCTGAACAGCCGCTCCCCACTGGCTGACGGTCGGTACCGATCGGCCGTCGCTGTCCGTGTTCGACGGTCGCCGGCCAAGACCGCGCACCCGTGCGGCGGCGCGCTCGGCGGCAGTGGTTAAGTAGCATCCGACAGCCCTTGGTTGTCCTGGTCGCGGTGGGTTCGGGCGCTGCGCGGCCGGGGCCGTGCCGGGCGTCGCCAGGCCCGTCAGGACGGTGGGTCGTAGGGGGTACGCGCGCAGCGCGCGTGGGTGACGGAGGTTGGATGAGCCGGGCCGGAACGTTCCAGGGCCGCATGGTGACTGTCGGCACCGCTGTGTGTCTCACGCTCCTGACCGGAGCGTGCGGCGGCAGCGGCTCGACGCCAGCGGTCGTGCGGGACGCGGCGGTTACCGCGGCACCGCCGAGCCCCCCCGCCACGGATCTGCCCACCGATCTGACGCTGGCGTCGTCATCACCGCCGGCGGTCCAGACCCAGTCCGCGCAACCGACCGCGACGGCCAGCGCCGACCCGCTCAGTACGTCCATCGTCCCGGGCAATTTTCCGTTCCCGGACGGGTCGACCCACACACTCACCAACAGCAAGCCCACCGACGCGTCGATCAGCCTGAAGGGAGTGACCCCGGCCGCGGCAGCCGACTTCTACCGGAAGGCCCTGCCCGGTGTCGGTTACAAGCTCTTCCAGGAGTCCGCGTCCGATGGGAGAACGAAGGTCACTTTTACGGGGCACAACCAGAGCGTCGAGATTCTCGCCGGTGGCACCACCAGCCCCAATCTTATTGTGCTCGTTTTTACTCAGTGCAGTACCGCCGTGCAGGGCGGGGCAATTCCGACGCGCCGCAGTGACCGGGTCGCCTGCCGGTAATCATGGTGATGTGTGCCGTGTGCCTGGTCCGCGGATAACCGTTCCCGAGCGTGTGCCCGGTAACCAGCCACCGCACGCCAGCA
>NZ_CAKJTR010000140.1:4135-8231 GCF_917627355.1 Protofrankia sp. Cj3
CGGTGCGGCGGTGCGACCGTGACGGCGGGCGGCGGGCGGTGGGCCGGCCCCGGCGACAATTGTGATCGTGTCGGTGTGGCCGGGCAGCGGGTGGATTCCCGCGGCGTCTGGCCGCCGCGGGAGCGTCGCGTGGTCTGGGCCAGCGCGTCGGCCGGCCGGGCCGGGATGAAGATCCAAAATGTTGTTCCAGGTCGTGCCCGGTCCCGGCGCGGCGAGCTGCCGGCTGGTAGCGGAGCACCCAGCACGCGCGTCCAGACAGTCGTCGACTCGCCTCGGGGCGGCTGGCGGGCGGGCAGCCAGGGCCGAGGGAGATGCGCCGGCATAACGGAACGTGGTATCGAGAGTCTGACCACCGTGCGGACCCGCGACACGGACCACACAGCGTGGGTGTTCGGGCGTGGATCCTCCGATCGCTGGCAACGTGTTACGAGGCAGGCCGGGCAGTCGCAGACGTGGCAAGTACCTAGCGGAGGTGGAGAACTCGATATGGCAGCGCAGAAAACGCACCGGAATATCGAAGACTGGGCACATGATCTTCCTGCCGGCTTCATAGAGTGCCGCACGATGGGTCATCGGTGGGAGCCGCATACGGCGGCCTGGGACAAAGAAGCCAGGGCCTACCACGTGACGCATGAATGTGACCGTTGTGGCACTCAGCGCAAGGCCTGGTGGAGCAGGACGGGAGAGATCTCCGCAGCCTCCTACAGCTATCCCGACGGCTACCTCACGAAGGACGTTGGTTATATCGGGGCGGAAGGGCGGGGTGTGCTGCGCACGGAATATCTGACCCGTGTCTTCAGCAGCAGGGCGGACAGCACCAACGGCAGGAAGAGAGCGTCATGACCCTGGTGCGGCGTTCTTCCCTGTGGTTCGCGCCGAGCCACCCGGGCGGTGCGCCGTACCGCGCCGCCTGTCGTGATCGGGAGCGGCGGACCAGTCGTTGATCCGCTGAATCCGCCGCGTCGCGAGACCTTATCCAACACTTCTTGTGGCTATCCGCTTCCTAACGACACCAGGTGCCGCTACAGTGCAGCTGCGAGAGCCGACCACTTCGTGTGATGTGCCACGCGGGAACCCGTGTGGGACGCTCAGCGATCGTGGGTGCTGTCGGCTGCCGTGCGTACGAGCGCCCCTATTGCCGGGCGTGCCAAACCGGACCGGGATTCCAGGGGTGGCTCAGTGGTCGATGTGACAAGGATCGGCGTGGTAGGTGGTGGCCTGATGGGTTCGGGCATTGCCGAGGTATGTGCCCGAGCGGGTCTCGATGTGACAGTCGTCGAAACGGACACGGGCCGGGCCGCGGCAAGCCATGGCCAGGTGGTCAGTTCACTGGGCCGCGCGACACTGCGGAACAAGCTGTCGGTCGATGACCGTGACCGGGCGTTGGAGCGGTTGAGCTTCACGACGGACCTCAACGAACTGGCCGACCGTCAGCTGGTGATCGAGGCCGTCGTGGAGGACGAACGGCTGAAGGTCGAGATCTTCCGGGATCTTGACAAGGTGGTCGCTGACCGTGGCGCGATCCTTGCGTCCAACACGTCGTCCATTCCCATCATGAAGCTCGGGATGGCGACCAGCAGGCCGCGCCACGTGATCGGTATCCATTTTTTCAACCCGGTGCCCGTTCTGCCGTTGGTTGAACTGGTGCCATCCCTGTTGACCGATGAGGAGACCCAGACCAGGGCTGAGTCCTTTGTCGGTGAGCTGCTCGGGAAGAGGGCGATCCGATCTCAGGACCGCGCCGGTTTTGTGGTGAATGCCCTGCTCGTACCATATCTGCTGTCCGCCATCAGAATGCTTGAGTCGGGTTTTGCCTCGGCGGCCGATATCGACAGCGGGATGGTGCTCGGCTGCGCGCATCCCATGGGCCCACTGGCATTGGCCGACCTGATCGGTCTCGACACGGTGAACGCGATCGCCGAATCGCTGTACGCTGAGTTCAAGGAGCCGTTGTACTCGTCACCCCCCTTACTCATGCGAATGGTTGACGCCGGCCTGCTCGGGAAGAAGAACGGCCGCGGCTTCTACGAGTACGGTCAGGTCGACGCGTGACCCCGGCGAGCGCCGGCACTGGCGTGTATCAGCTGAGCGAGGAACACCAGGCCCTGCGGGAGGCGGTACGGCGGCTGGCGGAAAAGGAGATCGCCCCGTATGCCGCCGACGTCGACGAGCGGGCCCGCTACCCAACCGAAGCACATGCCGCATTGACGCGGTCCGGCTTCCACGCTGTGCACATCCCGGCGGAGTACGGCGGCGAGGGCGCGGACGCGGTCGCGGCCTGCATCGTGATCGAGGAGGTGGCGCGGGTCTGCGCATCTTCCTCGTTGATTCCGGCGGTGAACAAGCTGGCGACTGTTCCGATCATGCTTGCGGCGTCCGAGGAACTGAAAAAGCAGGTGCTGCCTTCGATCGCCGCGGGTGAGGCCATGGCGTCCTATGCGCTGTCCGAACGGGAAGCGGGTTCGGACACCGCCTCCATGCGTACCAGCGCACGGCTGGATGGTGATTACTGGGTGCTCAACGGTACCAAGTGCTGGATCACCAATGCCGGCCAGTCCAGCTGGTACACGGTGATGGCGGTCAGCGACCCGACCGCGGCGAAGAAGTCCCAGGGCATTTCGGCGTTCGCGGTCCACCAGGACGATCCCGGCTTCTCGGTGGGTCTGGAGGAGCGCAAGCTCGGCATCAAGGGCTCGCCGACCAGAGAGATCCATCTGGAGAACTGCGCGATCCCGGCCAATCGGATCATCGGGGAGCCGGGCACCGGGCTGAAGACCGCGCTGCGCACGCTGGATCACACCCGCCCCACGATCGGCGCGCAGGCGGTGGGTATCGCCCAGGGCGCGCTGGACACGGCGATCGTCTACGTCAAGGAACGCCGGCAGTTCGGGCGGGCCATCGCCGAGTTCCAGGGCCTGCAATTCATGATCGCTGATATGGGGATGAAGATCGAGGCGGCTCGGCACCTGGTGTACGTGGCCGCGGCCAAGGCCGAGCGTGGCGATCCAGATGCCGGGTTCGTGTCGGGGGCGGCGAAGTGCTTCGCCTCGGACGTGGCCATGGAGGTCACCACCGATGCGGTCCAGCTGCTCGGCGGCGCGGGATACACCCGCGACTTCCCGCTTGAGCGGATGATGCGCGATGCGAAGATCACGCAGATCTACGAGGGGACGAACCAGATCCAGCGAGTGATCATGGCTCGGCGCCTGCTCGGTTAGGGCCTGTCTGATGGATGGCAGCTGACCCGCGCGATCGACGATCCATCAGACGCGCCCCAGCGCCGGCCACGTAGCCGTAGCCCGTTAGGAGCGTGGCCGGCTGGAGCTGATTACCGTTTTGGCCGTACGGAACGCACGGAGCGTGACGGCCGCTTGCGAGCCGGGCGGCGGTTGCCACGGTGCTGCAGTGGCTCGACGACCAGCCTGCGTAGCTCATCCAACCCGGTGGCGTCGGGATGCCCGGAGCCCAGCAGCGCGCCGAACAGATCCCGCATGTCGCTGCTGCTTGCCTGCGCGAACGATTCGCGGACAGCGTCCGGGCCGGCGATCTCAAGCAGCTGGATCAGTTGCTCGGTCACGGCCAGCAGGCTTTCTCGCTCGGTCAGGCTATCCGGGTCCAGTTCCTCATCTTCAACGAGGAACTGGACGGCGATCGATCCGAGCGCGGCGTCTGAGCGCAGCCGCTGGAGCAGGGCTGTCCGATCGGGCTGGGCCGTACACAGCGCATCGAGCATCGCGGCGGCCCGATGGCGGAAGGAGCAGGACCGTACCGCGTCGAGCAGGCTGTCCAGCCCGGCTTCCTCGCCACCGTGGGCGGCCAGCCAGCGAAGGATCTCCTCCCGGCCGGTTTCCGGGGTGTAATGCTGGGCGATCATGCCAAGCAGCCGCGCGGGGTCGGTGTCGGTCAGCTCGCCGACGAGGGGCATGTAGCGGCCTTCAGCAAGCAGCCGGACGCGGACCGCATGGGTCCCCAGGTGGCTGAGGGCAACGGTCTCGACGGGCCCGGCGTCGGGAGCGAGCGCGGCGCGGAGCCGTTCCCGGGCGTCCGGGGGCAGACCTGTGGAGATGCTCTGGAGGCTGGCGGCGAAGTCATTCGC
>NZ_CAKJTR010000140.1:8520-11990 GCF_917627355.1 Protofrankia sp. Cj3
GTCGAGGCCGAAGGCAGCCTGGCAGGACAGCCAGACGCTTTCCGCCAGGCGTTTCACCGGCACCGGCGCTGGCATGCCGTAGATGGTGTTGAGGACGTCGGGCACGGCTTCGTCGAAGACGTCGTGGAGCATGCCCGGAGCATGGCCGTACACCCGTGGCTGCACCACCGCGTCGGCAAGCTCGTTGAACGTGTTGAACGCCGCGGTCCACAGGGCCAGGCTGGCACGCAGCAGCGGCTGCGACTTCGCGACCCGCACCAAGCGGTTCTTCACCACCCGGATCAGCCGCAGTTTCTTGGCCCATTCGACCACCAGGATGAGCCCGGCCAGCTCCGTACTGCTCTTGGTCCGCCAGACCCGGCCACCGACGACGGGGTCGACCGTGTCGCCGGTGCCGAGCAGCTCGATCAGCTCACGGGCGTCGACAAGCTTGAGCTGGCCGGTCGCGGTCAACGCGCGGCCGGCGCCGACCCAGTCGGTGAGCGCACGCAGCTGCCGGACGAGCCGGTTGTCCTCCGCCATCGCGGCAAGCTCGTGCTCCGGCGGGAGTGACACCGGCAGCTGGGAGCAGGCGCGCGCGGGCGGCCCGCCGTCACCACGCAGATGCCGTGTGACGATGTCGTTGAGAATCGCATCATCGTGTTCGACCCGGCCGGCGCGGGCGCTGTCGGCGAAGCGCCGCATCGCGACCTCGTCGGTCGGGTCGATACCGGAGGTGATTGCCCGCATGGCCCAGAATTTCGCGATGCCGAAGTTGCGTTCGTCGGACATCGCCTGCCGGAACGTGTCACCGGCGGTGGCGGCGATCGCGGTCTCGATGTCGGGGAGGGCGTCGCCGGTCGGATCATCCAGAGCGGTGTGGTGCAGGTAACGCAGCATTGTGAGCAGCATGTCCGGGATATCGGCGGCGTCGTCCGCGCTGACCGACACCTGCCGCGGTATCCAGTCGAGCAGGAACGCCCGGACGAGGTCGACGGTCCAGAAGCCGAGCCGTCCATCGACGCTGTAATGGCGGAAGTCCAGCGCGGCATCCAGGATAAACGGATCAACGGTCAGCTGTTGTTCGCCCGCCCACACCGAACAGCGGCGGATGAACAGCTCCTTCGCGGCCTCGAATTCGTTGGACTGCTCGGGCTCGAAGTGTGTACGCATGTCCGCGCCTTCCTTGCCGATCGTTTGCCGGCCAGACTAGCGGCGGTGCGTGTTGACCGCGTAACCACCTCCGTCGAACCCGCCGCCAGCCCGGATCGCGTAACGTCACTCGATGTTCAGCCACGCGTTGGCATATTGCTGATTGTAGTCGGCCGAACCAGGCAACGCATCAGGCAATAAGAGCGCCCGGCAATAGGGGCGTGGATCAAGGAGCGGGGCTGGGGTGCGTGCATCGCGAGGCGGCGCGGGGATGCGCCGGAGGTGGTGGGCGTTGACCGGCGAGTCGGGGCACCCGTGCGTCGCGCGGCGATGGCTGATGGCTTCCCAAACACGCCGTAAAGCGCTGATCAGCGGCTGCCGAGGAATGCCCCCATGGCCGGCCGCGGATGAGGCGAGCGGCGCCGGCCTGTCGGGGCGGAGGATGGCGTGGACACAAGGCACATAGTGCGCAATGTCGCTGGTGGCCGGAGCCCGACAGGGACATGGCTGCTTGCCGTGCTCCTCGCGATACTGGGCGTGGCGGCAACGGTTGGCTGGGGGTCGGTGCCGCCAGCCAACGCGGCCGTGCGGACCGCCGCGGCCGCGGCCGCGGGACCGTCGATGGCGCTCACCCCTGTGTCCGGGCCGGCCGGGGCTTCCGTGACAGCGACCGGGACGGGGTTCGGCTGCACCGGCACGAGGGTTCCCGCAGTAGACGTGTCCTGGGACCGGACCCAGGCCGTGGGGACGGCGTCGGTCAGTTCCGGCGGCTTCAGCCTCACCTTCCGGGTACCGATGGGAGCGGCCGCTGGTTCACACTCGGTCACCGCCGCGTGTTCCGCGGTCTCTGCCTCGGCGACGTTCACCGTGGTCCAGCCTGTGCCGTCGCCTACCCCGGCTCCCCAGCCCACCCCGGCTCCCCAGCCCAGCACCACCCCGGCCACCCCGGCCAGCCCGGTGGCCAGCGCGGCCGGTGGCCCCGCGGCGACCACGTCCGCTGCTGGTGTGACGGCAGCTGGCACGGCCGGGGCGCCGATACAGACCGTGGTGGCACCCGACACGACCAACGCCGGGGGGGTTCCCACCGGCGGGACAGCACAGCCCGTGCCCGGCGCAGGCTCCGGCTCCGACGCGGCCTCCGGGGGCTTGCCGGGGGCCGCGGCCGGTGGCGTGGCGGATGCGGCTGGTGGCGGTGGCCCTGGCGGAACGGGCGGGTCGGCCGGGCTGGGGACGGCAGTTACCAGCGGCCCGCGCGGTTCCGGGGAACCGGGTGATCGATCGGGCGAGGCGGGTGGGCGGCTGCGTTCCGGCTATGCCCGTGCCCTGCCCGCTCCCGGCGAGGTCTTCCGCCGCCCCGCGCGGGTGGGCGCCATGGCCGGCCTGGCTGTGTTGCTGCTGCCGCTGGTCGGCTTCGCCGCCGAGCTGTTCCACAAGACCATCCACCACAACCGCGAGACCCTGCGCCGCTGGTTCGCCTGGGCGTCGCCGTTCCCGGCCAGGGCCGGGCGGCTGCCGCGGCCGCTGCTCATCGCCGGCTTCTTCCTGCTTGCCACGGCACTTGCGGTGCTGGTGGAGCCGGGAGCCGGGGTGAACGCGGCGACTGTCGCGCTCGTGCTGGGCTTCGCGGTGGCGATCCCGGTCGGCATGCTGCTCTACAGCAAGCCCATCGACACCTACCAGCGGCGGGCGTCCGGTGGCGGGCGCGGTGAACTGGAGGTGCTGCCGGGCGCCGCTGTCGTGGCTGTCGGCTGCGCGCTGCTGTCCTGGGGCGCCGCGTTCAACCCCGGCTATGTGTACGGGCTGATCGCGGAGTACCGCGCCCGGGGCGGGCGGCGGCTGGCCCCGCGTGACGAGGGGCGGGCCGTGCTGGTCGGTGCGCTGGTCATGCTGGCGGTCGCGGTGGCCGCGTGGCTGGTGCGTGTCCCCGTGGTGGCGGCCCTGCGGCGGCACGGCTCCGGCCAGGGCGCGTTCGCCCTCGCGGTCACTGAGAACGTGCTGTGCCAGGTGGTGGCGGGCGCGGTGGTGGCCGCACCCGTCGTCCTGCTGCCCATTCACTACCTGGACGGCCGCAAGCTGTGGGAGTGGAGCCGCCTGGCCTGGGCCGCGACCTGTGGCGTCGCGCTGACACTTTTCGCGATCCTGGTGCTTGACCCCTCCGGGCTGCTCGGGATGGGCGATGGGCAGGTCTGGCGGCGAGCGGCCTGGCTGTTCGGCGGGTTCGCGGTTCTCTCCGTGCTTTTCTGGGCCTTCTTCCGGATCATGCCGGCACGCCTGCTCGGCCACCCGGACGAAGTGGATAACACGGATAACACGGATGGCCCGGATGGCCCGGATGGCCC
>NZ_CAKJTR010000140.1:12418-14541 GCF_917627355.1 Protofrankia sp. Cj3
GACAATATAGACAACATGGACAACGGTGATGGCGACGCTGTGGATGGCGACGGCAGGGCGCCTGCGAACAGCCATGACGACGGCACGGATGATCATAATCACGCCGATACCATGCCCCTCACGATCAGGAGGACGGCGGAGCCGGACACGGTCACGCTAAGCAAGATCCGTTAATAGCGAGGAGCGGGCGTGGATGGTGCGTTGCGGCAGGCGGCCGAGGCCGCGACGGGCTTCATGCCGGCGGGGGAGGGGCTCGCGCTGTACACCGCGGCGGCGCAGGTGCCCGCGGGCGTGCTGATCTGTGAGATCGGCACCTACTGCGGAAAGTCGACGCTGTATCTGGCGGCGGCGGCCCGGCGGGCTGGGGCCGCGGTCGTCACCGTCGATCATCACCACGGCTCGGAGGAGAACCAGCCCGGCTGGGAGTACCATGATCCGGCCCTCGTCGATCCCCGTACGGGCCGGCTCGACACCCTGCCGGCGCTGCGGCGTACCCTCGCGGACGCGGGGGTGGCGGATGTGGTGACGGTGGTCGTCGGCCGGTCCGAGGCGGTGGGGCGGTGGTGGACGACGCCGGTCGGGCTGTTGTTCCTGGACGGCGGGCACACCCACGAACAGGCTCAGGCCGACTACGAGGCCTGGGCGCGCCACGTCTCGCCCGGCGGCCGGCTGGTCATCCATGATGTGTTCGCGGACCCGGCGGACGGCGGTCAGGCGCCTTTCGCCGTGTTTCAGCGGGCGCTGGGCGAGGGTTTCACCGAGCGGTCACGCACGGGATCGCTGCGGGTCCTCGAACGCGCTGCCTGACCGGAGGTTTTCCGGCGGCCGGCCGGCCGAGCCGCGGCCGCAGGAACAGCCGAGCGGGATCGCTGCCGCACCCACCGCGCCGGGACCGGATGCCGATCGTCGCGCGGGCAGGCCGTCCCCGCGGAACGCGGCCTCGGTGACGCCGCCGGTGAGACTGTCGACGGCGAGCAGCACCGCCGCGGCCGTCCAGGTGCTCTGCTCCGGTGGCCAGTACAGCTTTTCGGCGAACTGCCAGCCCGTCCAGTAGCTGCCGTCGTTGTGCCGCAGGAACTGGATGTCTTCGAGCAGCCCGGCCGCGGCGCCGCTCTCCCCGACCAGATGCAGCGCGATCGCCAGCTCGCAGGTCTCGGCGCCGGTCACCCACGGCTGGTCGGCCACGCACCGGGCGCCGAGGCCGTCGACGACGAAGTCGTCCCACCGGCTACGCAGCCGGTCCCGGCCCCGCGGGCCGCGCAGCGCGCCGCCGATCACCGGGTAGTACCAGTCCATAGACCACCGGCGCTTGTCCACGAAGCGCTCCGGATGGTCGCGCAGAGCGTGGTGCAGGGCGCCGGCAGCCGCCTCCCAGCGGGGCACCGCCTCGCCGAGCGCGGCGGCGAGACCGAGCCCGCAGCGCAGACTGTGCAGGGTGCTGGAGCATCCGGTGAGCAGCGCCTCGGGGTAGGCGGTGCCGTCCGCCGAGCGTGCCCACCAGATCTGGCCGCCGGCGGCCTGCAGGCCCACGACGAAGTCGAGCGCGGCACGTACGACCGGCCACATCCGCCGCAGGAAGGAACGGTCGCCGGTGGCGAGCCAGCTGTGCCAGGCCGCGGTCGCCACGTAGGCGCACTGGTTGCTGTCGGCGAAGTCGTCCTTGATCTGACCGGCGACGTAGCTGGTCGCCCATGATCCGTCATCCCGCTGGGTGTGGCGGATCCACTCCCAGGCGGCGTCCACGGCTTCGATGGTGTCTGGCCGGCCGGCGATCCGTAGCGCCATCGCGCACTCGAGGTGATCCCACGGGTCGGTGTGCCCGCCCGGATACCAGGGGATGGCGCCGTCGGGCTCCTGGACGGCGACGATCGTGGCCGCGGTCTCGGCGATCGCGTCCGGGGTGAGCGGTGGGGTGGGCTTAACCGGCCGCACGCGGGACCTCCGGTTTGCGCAGATAGAACACGACGCTCTTGCCGATGAGCGGATTGAGCACCCGTTCGGCGAGGCGGGTGGGCCACGGCCGGCGCATCATGTCCCAGACCAGCACCCGGTGGTAGAGCCTGGTCGCGGGGTGGCCGTCGTTGTGCACTCCCACCAGGCAGCGCAGCCACCAGTACGGAGCC
>NZ_CAKJTR010000141.1:0-2809 GCF_917627355.1 Protofrankia sp. Cj3
GCTCGATCATCTGTCCGCACAGCAGTCGATGGCCTGACAGGTGCTCGAAGGACGGCACTACCACGTGCCGCGCCTCTGCCCGCTTGAGTTCAGTGATCAGCTCGTCGAACGCCGCGCGTGAGCCATCTTGGTACTCGAAAAACGTCGTCGCGTAGCAGTAACCCTCCGCCACCGCAAAGCGCCGCATCTCCGAAACCACGCGGTCAAGCTCGTCGTCTGGCACGTCATCGGGTGCGCGCATGTAGCCGTACATCAAGGGCTGGACGCCCGTTCCAGGAGCGAACACGGTGTTCTCCGCAGGATTTGGAGACCAGATCGGCGACGGGCCGTAGGCTCACCGTCGCCAACCTGGTCGGCTTGGTGGCGGCTCCTCAGAGCGCGAGGTTGTGCTCCGCGAGTACTGCTCGCGCGCACGGGAAGGCGCAGCCGCACACGGCGCACAGGCCGTGGTCATTGGTGTGTTCGTTCAGAACGACGGTGGCGAGCTGGTGCAGCGCTTCGACCTCGCTACCGATGTCGGCTTCCGTGGTCGTCTCGACCATGCCCATTCACCCCGCAGCCGGAGCGAAGAAGGCCAGCAGCCGGTCACGGATGAGCGCTGCGGACTGCGCGGGAGGCTGGCGGTTCACGTCCAGCCGCAACACATCGAAGCCCGCTTGAATCAGCCGCTCGGTGGCCTGCCGGTAGAAGTGCGCCTCGGCGTGGCTGCTGCCGGGGCTGAGCTGGAAGCGGTTGTGCGGGCCGCGCTCCTGGAGTCGTTCCGAGATGATCTCGGGGTCGGCTTCCAGGATGACGGCCAGGTCGGGCCGGTCAGCCTCGGCGTTGAGGTGCCAGAGGAACACGGGGTCGATACCGTCGAAGCGCTGCATCACCAGGCCGGACGGGATGTAGCGGTCGCTGAGCACCACGCGGCCAGCCTCGGTGTTCGGCCGGACTTCGGCCTCCAGGTGGTGGTAGCGGTCAGCCGCGTACAAGCAGGCCAGCGCGTGACCGGTGGTCGTCTCGGTCAGCTCCCGGCAGAGTGCACCGATGGGGCCGGTGGACGGCTCGGCTGTGACGTGAACCTCTTCGCCAGCGGCAACGAGCAGTTGCGCCAGATGGTGAACGATCGTGGACTTCCCGGCGCCGCTCGGCCCGTCGACGCTGACGAACAAGCCGCGCTGGTGGTCAGAAAAGGGCCGGAGGTTCATCCTCGCCCCCTCCCGGTTGCTGGCCGCGCAGCTCTTCCAAGCTGTGTGTCTTGGTGGCCAGCAGGACGAACAGCCGGGCCGCGACCAGCGCGTCATAGGTCGCGCGGTGCGGCGAGAGGTCTTCCGGCAGTCCCTCGGCCAGGTTGAACGCCTCGACCAAGCTGCCGAGTCGGTAGCTGCTCAGGCCCGGCAGCAACCGGCGGGCAAGCTTCAGCGTGTCGAACACCTTGGGCGGTTCCCAACCGGTCAGCTTGCGCTGAAGAACGTCCAGATCAACGTGGGCGTTGTGCGCCACGAGGGCGTCAGCGTCAAGGGCGGCGAGCACCTTGCCGGAGATGTCCTCGAACGACGGGTAGTCGGCAACGTCCTGGTTGGTCAGGCCGTGAATGCGGGTGGCGAAGTGCTTGATGGGCAAGTCCGGCTTGACCAACCAGCTCACCGGCTCCCCGATGACCCCGCCGACCACCGGCACGGCGGCCAGCTCCACCAGGTCGGGTGGCTGCTGGCCGTTGCCCTCGACGTCCACGACCACGAAGTTCAGGCTCGTCCAGTCAGTCATCTTGTTGCTTCTCGCCCTTCCAGCCGATGTCGGCACGACCGTGCCGACGTTCACGGTGCGGGTGGCGCACGTCGTGAACCTGGAAGCCGAGGGCGTGTTGCAGGTAGTAGCGCGGCTGCTCGGTCGGAAGTCCCGACAGCACGGCCGCCCGCTCGGTGATGTCCACGACCACAAGACCACGAGCCTCGGGCAGGCGCTCCGCAACCTCCCGCAACCGCTCGGGTGACGGTTGCGTGTGCGCGTTCCGGCAGAGTTCGAGCTGACTCAGCGGGCAGATGTCGCACAACTCGCGCCCGATGCCATAGTGGCCGTTGTAGTCGGGAAGACCATGGGCATAAGCGACCGCGCATGAGGTCTTGCGAAACAGCGGCGTGGTGTTGTCGAACGCCGCGAGGACGCGCGCTTCCAGCGTCTCCGGCACGATCTTGCGACGGGCCGTCTCGTCGTACGGCTCGGGCAGGCCGTTGGCCTTGTAGTAGCCCGCGATCTCACCCCGGTAGAACAGGCCGGTGAACACCGTGGCGTCGGCGTGTTGGGCGAGGCGGTAGGCCGCGTCCAGGTGTTCCGGTGAGTCGTTGAGACCAGGCACCAGCGGGCGCCAGGAGAGAACTGTCCGATACCGGCGCCGCGCCGGCCCACTCATGAGCTTCAGCGAGTCAGCCGCCGCGGATGACGGGTACGGTTCAATCTCCTTGTTGTCGATGCCGCTGTACGTGAACAGCAGCGTCAGCTTGATGTGCTGGAGCTGGTTCAGGCGCTCGAGGTCTTCCGGCTTCATCTGGTGCCTGGTGATGACGAGGACGTGATTGGTCAGGCCGCGCTCGTCGAGGTCTTCCAGCACAGCGAGGGTGTGCGGCCGAACCATCGGCAAGAACGGGTCGGTGGCCCGGTTGAACACCTGCACCGGGGTCACGTGCGGCTGGAAGTACCGGTGAGTCACCAGCTCTTCGACGGCCTGGGCGTCGCTCATGAGCGCCCGCGGTACGCGCTGATCCCATAGGCCGTAGGTGTGCCGGATGCAGTACGCGCAGCCCAGCGGGCAGCCCTGGATGTGGTTCAG
>NZ_CAKJTR010000141.1:3069-5053 GCF_917627355.1 Protofrankia sp. Cj3
CTCACGGGAGAGTAGGAAGGACGAGTCGAGTTGAGAGGCAAATTTCTCGGTTTTTCTCGAAAAACTTTTACCCATCTGACCTGAGGAAATCAGGAGCCAAGTTCCTCGGCTTCGTCAGCCAGATCCCGCATGACGCAACTGATGATGGCTCGTGCCTCTCTGCCATAGCTGGCGACGGCGGCAAGGTGCTCAAAGATGCCCGAGTACAGCTCGATCTCTTGCGGCTGCCTCAGGTTGATTTCTGCCGAGTACGACTCGAACTGAACAAGGTGGTCGTCCAACACCCAGAAGCCGTGCCGGGGATCGGTGACATACTGGGTCTTGAAGTCGATGATCCCGAGCTTGACGTTACGCATAGAGGTCATCGCCATCAGCCGGTCGAGCTGGCCGATCATGATGTCCCGCGAGACCAGACGGTAGCGAAGTGCGGCTTCTGTGATGACGAAGTGGAAGCGCTTATCTGGCCGGTACAACATCTCCTGACGCTGCATACGGACCTTCACAGCCTCGTTAATGTCGTTAGGCACCTTGTGCACCATCACGACCTGGGCGAAGCGTGCACGGGCATATTCGGGCGTCTGGGTAAGCCCAGGAATTACCGTGTTCTCGAATCCGCGATAGAACTTGGTCCTCTCGTCAAGCTGCGACAGCGTGAGCTGGTGGGACTTCATGCCCGCTTTGAGTACCCGCTGCCACTCGGCATGTTGAAGCTCAAGGTTGTGTAGCACGGCGAGAAGACTTGCTGTTTGATTCTTTGAGTTAGTGGCTCTTGTCCAGTCCTTTATGTCGTCATCGGTCGGTGTCTGCTTGCCGTTCTCGATCTTGCTGACTTTGGAACCTGCCCACGACAAAGACTCCGCGAGCTCTTTACCGGATAGTTTGGCGGCTACCCGAAGCTCGCGGAGTCGTTTGCCTAGCGCGTTGCGCGCTTCGTCAATGCCGGTCGTCCCGCTGCTCATACTTGGCAACAAACTCATCTCGGTCGATAGCGTGGTGCTGCGCCGCATCACGCCAGTAGTTGTGTTCCACGATCTCGGCGGGGTCTTCGATGACCTCCCCACCGATGAACTGGTCATCGTCGGTGAAGCGCATCTTGAGCACCTTGCAGGAGTCGAACAGCCAGTAGTCGTACTTCGGCAGCTCGGCAGCCTGGTCGCGGGTGATGTAGCGGATATCGTCACCCGCTTCGCGGGTGTAGCCCGCCACCCACATGCCGAAGCGGATGTAGTCGGTGAGCGGAAAGCTCACCACCCGTACACGGGAGAACCGGCGCCCCTCGGCCGTTGCCTGGCGGACCATGCTCAGCCAGTTCTCGTGGTACGAGACGTCCGGCTCCCCGGCGAGGAACTTGCGCAGCGGTTCAACCTCACGGGGAGAGCTGTACCGGTCTCGTGTCTCCAGCCGGTAGGCCGTGTGCTCGAAGGTCTCGAAGAGCTTGGCGAACTCCGGGCCTGGCTCGATGAAGGTCAGTTGTCCGTCCCCTTCTCCTGTGCGTAGCGGCGAGCGTAGAACGTAAGGACTTCTTCGGGGATCTCGATCAAAGTCTCGTGGTCGGGTACCGGACCGATGTCGGCGAGCGCTTGCGGGTCGGTGACCTTCCACCCCTGCGCGATGTAGGTCACGCGGTCAGCCCTGTCCGTGGCGAACAGCGTAGGGGATGCACCCTCGGTAGATTCGGGGTCTTTGCCGAGAAATTCGGCGTGCACTAGGCCTCCTAGCTCGAAGTTGGAGCAAACTGCTCGACCATCGTGGCGTGGGGAGGGGCGGGGGGTCAATGTCCGACACAGGCGCTGATTTCTAGCGGCCGTCAACAGTAAGATCAATTGCTGGCGACACGCTCCTTCCAGCGACACGCTTGACTCCCTGTGACGACTTGTAACATCGCATGTGACATAGCAGATGACCCGGCGTTTTGCCATGTCAACGCCATGGTGATCATGGACTGACGGGGGGTGGAATGGGTCGCGTCGGGGGTGGATAGCGG
>NZ_CAKJTR010000141.1:5444-6024 GCF_917627355.1 Protofrankia sp. Cj3
GATGGTAGGTTGAGGCTGTGACCACGCCACTCGTCGAACGGACGCTGCTGCCTCCAGACAACCGGAAGCGGCTGGGCGGCGTGCTCGCCGCGCTGACCACCCGCCGAACAACAGGTGCCGCCCTGATCAGCCCCGACGGGAAGCGGGTCGATCTGCCTCCCGAGATCTTCGAGGTCGTTCGCGAAGTGGTCGAGATGCTGGCCCAAGGGTTGGCGATCACCATCGCTCCGCATCAGATGGTGCTGTCCACGACCGAGGCCGCCGACATCCTCGGAGTCTCCCGGCCCACCCTCGTTCGGCTGCTGGAGTCCGGCGAGATTCCTTTCGAGCAGCCAGGAAGGCACCGGCGGGTACGGCTCGCCGACGTACTCGCCTATCACGAACGTGCCCGGCGCCACCGGGCCGCCGGCCTGGACCAGATGGTCGCGGACGCGGAGGACGCCGGGCTCTACGACCTGCCGACGGACATGGGCTTCGAACGGCTGCCCGCCGACAGCGACGAAGAGTAGGCGACGCCATGGACGCGGTGTTCCTCGACACCTGCGTTCTCCTGAAGTCGTACCTGTGCGACACTCTGCTC
>NZ_CAKJTR010000141.1:6579-14521 GCF_917627355.1 Protofrankia sp. Cj3
GCGCCGCCCGACGATCATCCGCCACCGTAGAGTTGTGGGTGATCGGGTCATGGTCTTTGCGGCGTAGGAGGCCGGTGAGTGGTGGCGCGCTGGTTCAACATCGCTGGACCCTGTGTGCCGGGGAAACATTACATGATCGCGGCGTCGGCGAGATTGCCTGAGGTGCCGGGTCTGGTGGCGCGCGAGGACTACTTCGTGGTGCATGCACCGAGACAGACGGGGAAGACGACTACGCTGCGGGCAATCGCAGCCGAACTGACGGCCAGCGGGAAGTACGCGGCGGTGAAGCTCTCGCTGCAGAGCGGCGCGGCCTTCGGTGACGACATAGGCGGCGCCACCCGCGCCATCCTCGCGAAGGCCAGCCGAGAGGCCCGGCTCAGCCTTCCAGTGGAGCTGTGCCCTCCGGCATGGCCCGAGGGCCCGGACGGGGATCTCTTCGGCGGCGCGCTCGCCGCCTGGGCCGAGTCCTGCCCCCGGCCACTCGCGCTGTTCCTCGACGAGATCGACTCGCTCACGGGCGCGACGCTCGTCGCTGTGCTCAGCCAGATCCGCGAAGGTTTCGAGGACCGCCCCGGGGCCTTCCCTGCTTCGATCGCGCTGTGCGGCCTTCGGGACGTGCGCGATTATAAGATCGTCACTGGCGGTAACCCGGAGCGGTCGGGCGGGCCCAGCCCGTTCAACATCATTGTCGAGTCGCTGCGACTCGGGGACTTCACTCTCGGCGAGGTGTGGGAACTCTACGGCCAGCACACCGCGGAGACCGGCCGCGTCTTTACCGACGAGGCCATCGAGCACGTGTACGCGCTGACCGGCGGTCAGCCCTGGCTTGTCAACGCGCTGGCAGCGGAAATCGTCGCCCGGATGAAGGTGCCGGCGACGGAGCCGGTCACGATCGAGCAGGTCGACACCGCCCGCGAGCGGGTCATCCAGGCCCGGCCGAGTCATCTGGACTCGTTGGTGCGCCGCCTGCGTGAGCCGGAGGTGCAGAGGGTCCTCCTGCCGGTCCTCGCCGGCGCGGAGCAGCCCGCTGACCTGGAATACTCCGACGACCTGTCCTTCGTCCGCGACCTCGGGCTGATCACCGAGGAGGGCACGGAGGGCCCGCGGATCGCCAACCCGATCTACGCGGAGGTAATCTCCCGGGCCCTCGCCGAGCAGGTCGTCCCCAGCCCGGCCGCGCTTCCCACCGCACGGGACTTCGTCCTGCCGAACGGCCGATTCGACGTTCCGGGCGCGCTGACAAGCCTCGCCGCGTTCTGGCGCACCCACGGAAAGATGCTTGGCGACGGCAGGCCCTACGAGGAGGCCCTGCCGCACGCGTTCCTGTTCGCCTGGCTCGACCGGGCCGTCAACGGCGACGGCGACGTTGTTCGGGAGTACGCCACCGGCGGCGGGCGCGCCGACCTCTACCTGCGCTGGCGCTACACAACGCGCGAGGGAACCCGCGCCGAGCAGCGCGAGGTGTTCGAGGTGAAAACCCACCGCCCCGGGAAGGCCAACCCGCTCAAGGATGCGATCCTCCAGCTCGAGGACTACCTGAACCACCTGGGCCTGTCCTCGGGCTACATCGTGATCTTCGACCAGAGATCGCAGTCCACGCCGGCCGCCGACGAACCCCTGACCACCCAGACCAGCCCGTCCGGCCACTCGATCACCATCGCTCGCCTGGCCCTGCCACTTGGCCGCCGGCAGACCCTGGCATCGTCATAGCGGGTGGTTTGTCGCGGGCATGGCGCGTCGATGGCGCGACGTAGTGCCCATAGCATCGGATAGCCCTCCTGCCGGGAGCGGCGACAGGGCGGGACTGACGGTGGGCTGAACAGGCTGGGGGCAGAGCGTGATCGACCGGGTGGCGTTGCTGAAGGACGCCAAGCAGCAGGTCAAGGTGCTGGAGAAGGACCTGCGGGCCCAGGTCGACGCGGTGCCCGAGGTTGGCACGCGGCTGCGGGCCGAGTACGACCGGGCGTTCAAGGTCGGGCGGACGGCGGCGACCTGGTCGGCGTGGCTGGGCGAGCGGGTCACGCAGGCCGCGGTCGCCTGGGTGCTCGGCACGGTGTTCGTCCGGTTCTGCGAGGACAACGGGCTGATCGGCGAGCCGTACCTGGCCGGGCCGGCGGCGCGGCTCACGCTGGCCGAGGAGCGGCTGAACGAGTTCTACGTCCAGCATCCGGAACTCACCGCCCGCGACTGGCTGCTCGCCGCCTTCGGCGAGATCTCGAAGGCGCCCGTCGGCGCGGGGCTGTTCGACGAGCGCCACAACGCGCTGTTCCAGATCCCCCTGACCCACGACGCGGCCAAGGACCTGATCACCTTCTGGCGCACCCGCCAGTCCGGGGAGCTGGTTCACGACTTCACCGACCCGGACTGGGACACCCGCTTCCTCGGCGACCTGTACCAGGACCTCTCCGAGGACGTCCGCAAGAAGTACGCCCTCCTCCAGACCCCGGAGTTCGTCGAGGAGTTCATCCTCGACCTGACGCTGACCCCGGCGCTGGAGGAGTTCGGGTATGACGCGGACAGTCTCAAGGACTTCAAGCTGATCGACCCGACCTGCGGGTCGGGCCACTTCCTGCTGGGTGCGTTCCATAGGCTGCTGGCGGAATGGGAGAAGAACGCGCCCGAGAAGGACACGTTCGAGCGGGTGGGCCTCGCGCTGAACGCTGTCCACGGGGTGGATATCAACCCGTACGCGGTGGCGATCGCCCGGTTCCGCCTCATCCTCGCCGCGCTGCGCGCCGCGGGGCTGACGACGTTGGACGCGGCTGCCGGCTACACGTTCCCGCTGCACGTCGCCGTAGGCGACTCGCTGATCAAACACCGCCAACTCGACCTGTTCGGCGAGGACCGCGACGAGCTAGCCGAGTTCTCCTACGCCACCGAGGACCTCGCCGACCACCCCGGCATCCTCGAGGAGGGCCGCTACCACGCCGTCGTCGGCAACCCACCCTACATCACGGTCAAGGACAAAAAACTCAATGCGCTGTACCGCGAGATGTACGAGGCCTGCGCGGGTAGCTATGCGCTGTCCATCCCGTTCGCGCAGCGCTTCTTCGAGCTGGCGATGAAGGCCGACGGTCAGGGACGAGGCGCCGGCAGGGTCGGTCAGATCACGGCCAACTCCTTCATGAAGCGTGAGTTTGGCAAGAAGCTAATCCAGGAATTCTTCGCAGACAGAGCCGAACTGACCCACGTCATCGACACGTCCGGCGCTTACATCCCCGGCCACGGAACACCGACGGTCATCCTGATCGGCCGGTGGAACCGCGACAAGCGTGCAGGTACCGTCCGGGCCGTCCTCGGAATCCGGGGTGAGCCAACGGCACTAGCCGAGGCACGTGAGGGACTGGTCTGGCAGGCGGTCGTAGACCAAGTACACCGACCGGGTTCAGAAAGTGAATGGTTTACCTCCACTGATCTGCCGCGCGATCGACTGTACACATACCCGTGGAGCTTGGCAGGAGGCGGCGCTGGAGATCTCCAGTCCTTACTGGAGGACGCTTCTCCAGAATCCCGCATGCTTGGTAAAATGGTCGATTCCATCGGCTTTATGGCGGTCACTCGTCTCGACGACGCCTACTTCGCTCCGCCTGCCGCGATCAAACGATGGGGGCTGTCAGATTGGGCGCGCCCAGTGGTGCGAGGAAACTGTGTTCGGGCCTGGCGGGCGGAGCCCGACGAGATGGCCATCTTCCCCTATGGGCCCGACGGGCTACGTACGAACCCACCTGCCGCGCTCGTTAGACATCTGTGGCTAAATAGAGGATTGCTGGCGGAGCGACGCGCATTGGGGGGGACTCCAGAGGAACGCGGACTTCCCTGGTATGAGTACTCCGACTTTCACTCCTATCGATATTCGGGCGGCTGCAGGATCGGATTCGCCTTCGTTGCGACACACGGCGAGTTCACAAAAATACGAGATCGAACGCTCTACATTAGAACTGCGCCGGTGATCAAGTTGCCGGTGGGGGCTTCGGAGGAGGAGCATCTGCGGTTGTTGGGGGTGTTGAACAGTTCGACGGCGTGCTTCTGGCTCAAGCAGGTCAGCCACAACAAGGGCAATGAGGGCTACCAGTCAGGCATCAAGACCGAGATGTGGGAGCGATTTTACGAGTTCACCGGCACCAAGCTGCAGGAGTTTCCGCTGCCGGCCGAGTATCCGTTGGGGTTGGCGCGGGAGCTGGATGGGCTGGCGCAGCAACTGACGGCGGTCAGCCCCGCGTCGGTGGCCGTCGACGATGTACCCACGCGTGCCCGGCTGGCCGACGCGCAGGCGGAGTGGGCGTCGGCGCGGGCGCGGATGATCGCGCTGCAGGAGGAGTTGGACTGGCAGGTCTACCGGCAGTATGGGCTGCTCGCCGACGAACTGACGCTGCCGATCGCTGACGTCCCCGAGATCAGGCTGGGTGAGCGGGCGTTCGAGATCGTCCTCGCCAGGAGGATCGCCGATGGGGACGAGACGTCCGAGTGGTTCACCCGGCACGGCTCCACGCCGATCACCGAGGTGCCCGCGCACTGGCCGGCTGAGTACCGCGCGCATGTCGAGAAGCGGATCGCGGTCATCGAGTCCGACCGGAACATCGGGCTGATCGAGCGGCCGGAGTACAAACGCCGCTGGGCGAGCGAGGGCTGGGACAAGCTGCGGGACGCGGCGCTGCGGGGCTGGCTGCTCGACCGGCTGGAGACTCGTGACCTGTGGTTCGCCGACGTCGACGGCATGGTGCAGCCGCGGCTGTGGACGACCGGCCAGCTGGCCGACGAGCTGGCCGCCGACGCTGACTTCGTCTCCGTCGCCGAGATCTACCGGCCCGGCGAGGAGCTGGCCAAGGTGGTCGCCGCCCTCGTCGAGGACGAGCACGTCCCGTTCCTCGCCGCCCTGCGCTACACCGACACCGGCCTGGTGAAGCGCACCGATTGGGAGTCGGTCTGGGACCAGCAGCGTGCCGAGGACGCCGCGCCCACCCCGGCGAAGGCCAAGGAGATCCGCGACGCGATTCCCGTGCCGCCGAAGTACGCGCCGAAGGACTTCCGCAAGACGTCGTTCTGGCGGGCCCGGGGCAAGCTCGACGTGCCGAAGGAGCGGTTCATCTCCTACCAGCCGGCCGGGCGGGACAACGACCCGACGCTGCTGATCGGCTGGGCCGGTTTCGACCACCGGGAGCAGGCCCAGGCGCTGGCGACCCTGATCGTCGACCGCCGCGACAACGACGGCTGGGACGGCACCCGCCTCACCCCGCTCGTCGCCGGCCTGCGCGAGGTCATGCCCTGGGTCCGCCAGTGGCACGACGAGGTCGACCCGCGCTACGACGGTTCCCCCGCCGAGGTCTACGACGCCTTCCTCGCCGACACCATGGGCCAGCTCACCCTGACCGAGGAGGCGCTGACCAGCTGGCGCCCACCGGCCCCCACCCGCGGTCGCCGGTCCACCAAATGATCATCTGAGACCGCCGCGCCTCACGCGCATCACTGACGCCCGGTCCAATGCGCGACATCCATCCGCACCGCGCGGCAGCTCAGTTCCGTCAGACCGACAGGTGGGCGTTCATGGCGCGGGCCTGCTCGCCGAGCTCAGACAGTTCCACGACGGTGACGCCGGCCTGGGTGAGGAGTTCGTAGCCTTGGCAGTCGGCGACGAAGAGGCTGGGCTCACGCCAGGCGATGACCACCCGTGGGAGCTTCGCTTCCAGGATGAGCTGGGTGCAGGTGCGTGGCCGGGACTTGCGCTGGGAGCAGGGCTCGAGAGTGCTGTAGATCGTCGCGGTGGCCAGCCGCGGGTCGTCAGGGTCGATCTTCGCGAGGGCGGATTCCTCAGCGTGCACCGCCTCGTCGACCTCGCGGGAGAAGCCGAAGGCGATCTCCTCGTTGTTTGCGTCGACGATGACGGCGCCGACCGAGTAGGCGCCGGTGGCAGGTGGGCAGCGGTGGGCGAGGTCGATGGCCCGGGTCATCCAGCGGTGGTCGTCGAGCTGGGTCATGGAGCGGCTCGTCCTCCCTGGGGCCGGCCCCTGGTAGGGGCGGACCGGATCGCCGGTGGCGGGATGGTAGTCAGCCGGTGATGGCCGTGGTGGCCCGGTCCATCGCCTGGCGGAACTCGCGTACCTGGGGGACAGTCTGCCATCCGGCGACGGCGTCACGCAGGGACCGCAGACTGGTCATGATCCGTCCGGAGTGCGTGCTGGCGCCAACCGTGAGCGCGTTGAGACCGAGTACGGCGGCTTGCTCTGGTTCGCGTGCTCCTGCGTGCGCGAGGGCTTCGCGAGCGAGGTAGACACCGCGGTCGCGGTAGAAGGCCGGGGGGAGGCCGTCGATCGCGGCCCGGAACCCGGTGGCTGCGGCCGGGTAGTCACCCAGTGCGGCGAGGCTGTGTGCCCGCTGGACTTCGATGTAGGCGGGACTGAAGAACTCGCCCCAGGGGCCGGTGTCGGGCCCGGCCCGGTCGAGGATGTCATGGGCGCGGTCGTAGAGCGTCAGGCAGGTGGTTTTCTCGCCCCGTAGTGCGTGGCCGTACGCGCTGTAGGTCGCGGCGATGGCGGCAAGACGACCGGTTGGCTCCGCGCTGGTCAACGCTGCGTCGGCGACATCGACAGCTTCATCTGGGTCGCCACGGTCGGCGGCGAGTTGGCTCTTGCGCGCGAGGATGAACACCGTGGCCTTGGGATCGCCTGCGCGGTGTGACCATTCCAGCGCTCGGTCGAGCCAGTATCCGGCGGTGGCGTGATCTCCGCTGTCTTGGTGGAGCCAGCCGAGGAGATCAGCGAACTGCGTTTGGATGTGGAGCAGGGTCTGCCGTTGTGGGCGCGAATTCGTGCCGTGTCGGAGATGGGTGGCGATGAGGCCGGTCTGTTCCTGCGCTGTGGTGATGACCTGGCGCGGTCCGAAGAGGTTGTCGTTCTCCGCGAGCACGGCGCGCAGGCGTGCGAAGTGATCGACGACGCGTGGGTCGATGGAGGACGATCCTGGTGGGATCGTCGGCATCGTGGCGAGCGGGCTGAGGGCTGCGCCGCTGGCTGCGGTGAGGCCCAGGCCACGCAGGAAACCCCGGCGATCGAGTGGCATGAGGACGATCCTCCCGTCCGGGGCGAGTTGCGGAAAAATGATCACGTTGCCTTCGTCGGCGGGACCGGCCGAGTTGGGGGCCGGTGCTTGCCCAGCTCTGGCTGCGCTGAAGGCGACTTCGACCGGTCCTTCGGTAGTCGTGCCCCATGGTGGCGCCGAGGGCGTGATCGAAGAGGCCGTCGACGACGCAGCCACGCGGTCCGGCGGACGGCGCATGCCGTTGATCAGGAACACGTCCGCCGGAGGGAGGTGTTCACGGTCGTCGACATCGACCAAGGCGTGGAGATCGCATCCGTACACCTCGGCGAGCGGGGCGAGGATCTGCGGGGTGGGACGCCGCCGGGCAGGGTGAGGCCAGTTCTCCACCTCAGACAGCCGCGGCGCGGTCATCGGGGCGGCGCCCTCCGGGTCGAGGCC
Source organism: Protofrankia sp. Cj3 (assembly GCF_917627355.1). Taxonomy (NCBI): domain Bacteria; kingdom Bacillati; phylum Actinomycetota; class Actinomycetes; order Frankiales; family Frankiaceae; genus Protofrankia; species Protofrankia sp. Cj3. The sequence goes on from NZ_CAKJTR010000141.1 coordinate 14,050, forward strand.
GGCACGGACGGCGTGGGCGTTGATGCGATCGGCGGCCTGCTGCTGTGTCCAGCCGTGTGCGACACGGTAGGCGGCGCGGGGGCGTAGCCGGTAGCGGCGGGCGAACTCGATCGCGATCTCGTGGTGGCTCATGCCGGTCGCGTGCATCCGAGTCCGCAACTCGTCCTGCTCAACCCTTTGGCTGGGCCTGTTCATGGCGACGTTGCCACCCCTTCCAGGTCAAGGATGCTCGCTGATCCGGCAGCTACTGCCACCGATCGGTTCTAGCTCGGAACCCGCCCACGGTAACCGGTCCATCACTATCAGGGCAGTAGTGATCGGGGTGGCAGGTTGCCGCTCTTTGCGATGGCATTGTCACCTCTCCACGCCGACCGCAACTGATCTGCCTTGCCGCGAGATGTCGCGCGGGTACGCGGGTGGCAGGCGTCCTGGACAGGAGCAGTTGCGTACCGCTAGTAGCGCAGTACCAGGC
>NZ_CAKJTR010000142.1:0-6175 GCF_917627355.1 Protofrankia sp. Cj3
GACGCGGGACGCCTGCCCCCGCCCCGCGATAACCTCGGCAATGTCGCGTCCCCTACGGCGTGTTTTCGACACGTGCCCTGGTCCCGGGCGCTCTGAGCGGCCGGGACGGCTATCTGTTCAGCTATCTGTTCAGCAGGCTGCCAATGGCCACCCGCAGTACCTCGGGGAACAGCCGCTGGCCGATGGCCACCGGCCGCGCGATACCTGGGAAGATCCAGAAACGCCCTTTGTCGAGGCCGCGTTCGATCGCGTCGACGGCAGCGGCCGGTGTCATCATAGTGCGCTGCGAGACTGCTCGGGCTGCGGGCATGTCGTCGAGCATCGGGGTTGCCACCGCCGGTGGACAGACACAGCTCACCCGCACACCAGTCCCGCGAAGTTCATGCCGTAGCGTCTGAGCGTAAATGACCAACGCCGACTTTGTCGCACCATAGGGACCGTGTTGCGGCACCGGCAACCAGCCGAGAATCGACGAGAAAAGGACGAGCCGGCCCGATCCCCGCGCGAGATAGCCGGGTAGCGCGGCCGTCACCGCGTTGACTGTGCCCTGGTAGTTCACCGCCATGATCTTCGCGTGCACCGCGGCCGGGGTCTCAGCGATCTTGCCTGTGTACCCGATCCCGGCGGCCGTCACGAGCAGGGTGTGGTGCTGCGAGGTCACGACGTCGGCCATGGCGTCCGCATCGGTGACATCGATGGTGTGCGTCGTCACCTTTCCGGGCCCAGCGTCGTGGAGGACCTTGAGACCGGCTTCGTCCCGATCAACCGCGATAACGTCTGTGCCCTGCCGCACCAGCCGGAGGGCGAGGAGCTGTCCCATTCCGCTTCCAGCGCCGGTCACCAAGGCTCGACGGACGTCGTTCTTCGCTGTCATCGCTCATGCACCAGGTTTCTCGAGAGCCCAGCGCGCGGATCGAAAAAACCCCCTGATGAGGCACCGCTCGCGCACGGTACGGTATTACGCCGCCCGCCTGAAGTCGAGTAGCCCCGCGGGGAGCCGGCGCGAACGAAAAACGGGCCCGGACAAGAAACGACGACACACCGACGGGGCCGTTTTTCCGGGTTTACCACAGACCGCCGCGGCGCGCCCGGCCCCCCAGCCGGAAGATCGATTGTGCGGGTACGCCCGGCCCGGTCCGAGAGCCGGAAGCAGGCGGCCGCTTGGGAGAGACCGGCCGTGGCCGGTCTCTCCCAAGGCTTCGCGAGAGCCTCCCGGTGAACCCGGGCCGGCCGCTCTGTCGAGATACCTGAGGCTATACCTGATATACACAGCGCTGGCGCTGGCGGATCTGACAGACGCCGTGGACGGCGCGAGGGACTCTCGCCGCGTCCTCTCCGGTCGCTAGGCCTTTCCGGCCCAGCAGTGCTTCGACGCGTACCAGGGGCTCGTGCCCTGCTGCGCGTACAGTATCCGCGCACGCATCCACTGTTCGGACACACTGGCGTTCTGCGGCAGGCCAGAGCCACCGACAGCGTGCCACGTGCTAGGCAGGAACTGGAACAGTCCGCCGGCACCGATCGAGTTGACAACCTTCGGGTTGCCGCCGGATTCACACTGTGCAATGGCGGCCAGCACACCGTCGTTGGACGGTGCCGCACTCGCTGGCTGGGACAGCGCGACGCTGCCGCCGCCGATGGCGGCGACGAGTGCCGGTACAGCGATCAGTACCCGAGCACGCGCCTTGATTCGACTGATTCCACGAGCGCCAGAACGTACATGGGACATATTGTGTTGATGTCCTTCCCCACGCCTGCGAGGTGAGCTGTCGGATTCGGGCTGGGACTGCCCGGCCGCGCTATGCGGCTTCACCCCGAGAACGCCTGGCTTCGACGTCCGGAAATGGTTCCCCCGTTCCTGCCACCGTATTGGTTGTCATCGGACGGGGGCAGGACTCGGCGTGCCATCCGATGCGCGCCTTCCCCTCGAAGGCACGGCGAGGACCATACGTGCCATGACCGCCCAGCAGGCAAGGCTCCGTGAAGAGGCACACAGTCCACAGCCGATGTTGCTAACCATCACGGCTGCCGGTAACGTGCGCGCACCCGCGCTTATCCATAGTTGGCCCTGGCCGGCTGGCGCAATTGTGCCGGGGCCGCCACCCAGCCAAAAAAACTGCCCCGCGCGGTAGGTGGGCAGGCGGGTCGGCTGCGTGGTTGTTCGCCGACGGTTGTTCGTCCGCCGTACGATGCCGCGGGGATCCTGCGCATCAACAGTGCCGTGTATGGTGTGGGCAATATGGCTGTCCGAACGCTGATGATCCTGGGCTCTCCGTGCGCGGGAGCCGCTTTCTGGGCGGCTGGCGGTTCTCGCCATATCGCGGTCCAGGCCTGTTGTGCGGCAGGAGCTACCGGCCTGGACCGCGATGAACGGCGCGGTTTCAGCCCATGGCACGACGGCGGCGACGGCGCACGATCCTGCGGGCGCCGATCGCCACCACGAACGCGATGATCGCGGACGCGGTGGGGACAGACGACGGGGGGACAGCTATCCCGCCTTCGCCCGCGGAGACAGCGCCCTTGGGCACCGGCATCGTTGTGGCCGACGGCCCTGGCGCGGATATAGCGGTGGCGGCAGTACCGTTGTTGGTGTCGGTGTCGGACACAACCTGGTAGCGGGTCAGCATGCCGGCGGTGATGTGCTCGTTCACGTGGCAGTGGAAAAGCCAGATGCCGACGTCATCAGGCACCATGTCGGCCACGGCCATGGTGCCGGGGAGCAGCGGAACGGTGTCCATACGCATGCCGCCCACGATCGCGTCGTTACCGTGCCAGTGCGGCGTGTGCATATCCGCCTCGCCGCCCATGCTCATCAGGTACCACCGGACGTGCGCACCCTTTTTCATAGTGATCATCGGCTCGTTGCCAAAGACGTAGCCGTTGATGGCATGCCGCATGTTGGAACGCTCGAAATCAGCATCGTTCAGCGCCGGGTACGGCGGCTTGGCAAAACGGCGGAGATTCTCCTGAAGATACGGGCTCCAATTCTCGTTGACGATCGAGAACAGCGCGAAGATCTCGCGGTCGACGTCGACGGGGCTACCGTCTGGCCGCGCCTTCCCTTTTCCGGTGACAACCATCGGGCCGGTGAGCCCGGCATAGGTGTCGGTGACCTCGTTGGTATGGGAGTGGTACATCCACATGACCGAGCTGCCGTCGTGCGGGCCCGGACCCGCTCGATCGGGCACCAGCCAGGTGTACGTGTGCGTGCCTCCGGTGGGTACGGCGTCGTCGAGCTTGTCCACCCCGGAGGTGTTGTCCGCGTACGGCGTGCCCTCGTTCGCCTTGGTGTAGAAGACGCCGTGCGGATGCACGCTGTCAGAAATCCGGCAGGCGTTGCGGAACACGACTTTGATGGTGTCGCCGACCTCGGCGCGGATCACCGGGCCCAAAAAGCCCAGATACGCATCCTGCGGGAGACGCGGCGCCAGACCGCTGAAGCTGGCGTCGGTGTAACCACGGTAGAGACACTTGAGGTAACTCGTCCCGATCCGGCCGGGCCCGGACTGGACGTATGTCCTTGCTATCGGGTCGAATGCCTGGCCGGTGATAGCATCGCGTCCCTCGGGGGCGTAGTTCCAGACCACCTCGTCAGCACCGATGTAATAGGTGCGCACTCGACCGGTCGGGTGGAACTCCTGGCCGGCGGCGTCGTTCCAGTAGGATGATCGTTCTCCCGTCGCGCCCGTGCCGCCGGCCGCGGTGGGCCCGGCCGCGGCCGCGGGCCCGATCGCGGCGGGCCCGAGGGCAAGCACAAGCGCGCTCCCGACCACCGCTCTGACGCACATCCGCTGCCTGGCACGAACGGTCGTCTCCGCGGACCGTGACGACGACTGCCTCCTTACGCGTACCCGGCTGGCGGTCCGGCCGCCGATACCTGTGCGCCGCATGGCGCGCAACTTATCAATCACGGAGCGTGACAGTAACCCTCCGTGACTTCCCCTGCATAGTGAGAGTCCACAATCCGCCAAAGGATGTGGAAGATGGCACTACGCACGCGCACCGGTCGGGCAGCCGGTCGGCGACACATGCTGGACGGGGCGGGCAGGAGCTTTCAGGCTGCTCGTGGACCGGGTCGCGGATCGCCCGGCCGTGTTGGCAGCCGCATCGGACGCCCTGCCGCCGGAGCCTGCCAGCGGGCTGGCGTTCTCACGCTATCGTGAGCGGATGGGCCTCACCAGTGGACGATCCGCAGGCGCCCGCCCAGCGCCTGCTGTGCGCGTAGCGCGAGCCTCCCGTCAGGATTGACCAGCACCGCATGGTTGGCGGCGGCCAGCATGGGCAGGTCCGCCAGCGAGTCGCTGTAGGCGTGCTCCCACGGCGGCTCGATCCCGTGGGCGGCGAGCTGACGCGGTTTACGCGCTCCATGGTTGTGCAGGCTGCCCCGAGTAACACCGAATCGGCCCCAGACCAGCTGCGAGGAAATCAGTTCCACCTCGCCCAGGCCCAGCGTGTCGAGGAGCGTACGGGCAAGTTCTCGTTCACATGCTGTCACGATCACTACCCGATCGCCCGCGTCGAGGTGGCGGCGCAGTGTGGCGATGCCCTCGGGTATCGTCACGTCCCGTTCGGCCGGGAGCTCCCGGCCGAACGCCTCGGCTCGCGCACGGAACCGGGCGGCATCCAAGCCCAGCAACGCCAGCCGCATTATCATCCGTACCGCGATCGCGCGCAGCGGGCGTACCGCCAGCAGGGGCGTCACCGGCATGACCAGGGCCGCGCGCCATCGGGACCGCGACAGGTGCCGGCGCAGCAGCCGGGTGAACGTGTCACCACGCACCAGCACACCGTCCAGATCGAACAACGCGACCCCGGCGGTCGCGCGTTCAGGCGTCTCGCTCATGCGTGCATCCTTGTCGTGTTCGACGGCGGCCCGCGGAATACAGAATCTGGAACGGACGGACGGTGAGCACAAGCATGACCGAGGGCACAGCAGTCAACCAGACCGATCCGGTGACATGCGCATACCCTGGGTGCACGCATCCGCCGAGTGCTCCGGTCGGGCCCGGCCGGCCACCCGCGTACTGCGACGATTCCGCGCACAACCGGCTGTCGGCCTACCGCCGGCGGCGCGAGCTGTCGGCCGCGCCCGCGGCCGGCCCGGCAACCAGCCCGGCGCCGCTCTCCGGCGGGGCACGCGCGCGCGCGGACGCGCTGGCGGAACAGATCACGGCGCTGGCCACCGGGCTCACCCGCGCGCTGGACGGGTTTGTCCAGGAGATGGCGGCCCTCGGCGATATGGCGGCAACGGAGGCACGGGTCGAGACCGTTGAGGCCGAAGCGGCCGAACGGGTCGCCGAAGCGGTCGCCCGGTCGGTCCGGGCCGAACAGGTCGCCCGCGAGGCGCAGGCCGCGCGGATCGAGGCCGAGGCCGTCGCGGCCGAGGCCGTCGCCGCGGTGGACCAGCTCGACGAGCGGCGGGCCGCTCTGGAGGCCGAACGGGACGCGTGTGCCGCGGCCCGCGACGAGGCACGGGCCGCCCTTGACACGGTGCGCGTCCAAGCCGCGGCCGCCCTTGAGCAAGCCCGGCGGGAGGCCGACGCCCGGATCGAACAGGCCTGTACCCAGGCGACTGAGGAGATCAGCCAGGCTCGTCAGGCCGCGGATGCCGCTGTCGCGACGGCACGCGGCGAAGCCACGGCCTCCCTTGCGCGGGCCCGGGAGGAAGCCGCCCAGACCCTCGCCGCCGCCACCGCGGCTCGTGATGGCGCGCTGGCCCGGGCGGAGGCTTTCGAGCGGACCGCGACCGAGGCCCGGGCGGAAATCGAGCGGTTGCGCGCTGATCTGCTTCGCCAGCAAGAGGTCACCGATGCCGCGATCACCCGCATCCACGCTGATGCCGACAGGCGGCTGGACAACGCACAACGGGTGGCGGACGAACGCCAGGGGGTGCTCGTCGAGGCCAGGGCGGACGCCCGGGCCCGCGCCGAGCGCGCGGAACGGCAGGCCGACGAACTCGCCGCCGAGCTGCGCGCGGTACGGGCGGAGCTGACCGCGGCCCGTGACAGCCTCCGCGGGACTGGGCAGCCCGCATCCCAGATACGTCACCCCGACAGTAATGGTCAGTCACAGTGAGAGCGTGTGTGAGATCGGGCGTTCGATCAGGCAGCGGCGCCGGGGCGGATGGATCGCGAGGCGGCGGAGGGAGCCACCGGAGGTGGTGGGTGGCGACCGACGA
>NZ_CAKJTR010000142.1:6840-13705 GCF_917627355.1 Protofrankia sp. Cj3
GCGAGGTGCGTGCCCCAGCCCCGCGACGCCGCGTCCCCTATTGCCGGGCGCTCTCAGGTCGGCAGATAGCCGGGGAGCCCGCTCCGGCACCGCGGGCGGCGCAGAACCACCCGCCGGGAACCGTCTGGCAGCAGGCGGAGCCGCTCCAGCTCCCAGTCACCGAACTCGGCATGCAGGGTGAGTACCGCCAGCGCCTGAAGTCGATCCGTTCCGGGCGGTAGGTACAAACGTTGATACTCCACGTCCATGGCGCCACCGTAACGACACGGTGGGCGGTGAGAGCGACGAACCCTCGGGTTCACCCTGCCTGTCACGGCACGTAAAGACCAAGGAACGCAAGCGTGGCATACACCAGCATCATCGCGGCACTCACCGTCAGGACGAGACGTACGACATCATCACGCCGGGTAAGAGCGGCCGCGACAAACAGGAACGGGAAGGTTCCGTACGCATACCGTTCACTCGAATCAAGATTACTACCAGTGAGTACGGCGGCCATCGTGATGGCGGCCCACAGCGTGTACGAGGCCGGTAGCGTCCGCGCCATCATGACGAGCAGCAGCGCGAACAGCGCCAGCCATGGAACGTGCAGGCCGGTGCCCACTTCGCCATGGGTGATTCCCCGGGCCGCCGTCCACAGCACAGCGGCGGGATTCGACGAGCTGCCATGCAACGACTGCTGCCGTTGCACCCGCAGCGGCAGCAGTGCGTCCGCATAGGCGATCCACGACCACAGCCCGAACAGCGCGCACCCGGCCGCGGGCGCGACAGCCGCCGCCGCCCGCCGTAGCCGCTCCGCGACAGCGGCTGTCCCGAGCCCGCGAACGGTCTCGACAGCCGCCGGTAGGACCAACAGGATGCCAACGGGACGACACAGCCCCGCCAGCAGGCCGCAGGCGGTGGCAAGCTCCCACCGCCGGGTGCGCAGGCCCGCGAACACGCCAACGGCCAGCAGCCCCCACAATGCCTCGGTATAGCCCATGACCAGCACAAATGCGGGCGGCGCCAACGAGGCCAGCCACACCAGGCGAGACGTTGCCGCCGCGTCGAAGCCCTCGTACCTGGCCAGCCAGGCGAGGGCTGCCACAAAGACAAGGGCGATCACGTTCACGAGGAGCAGCAGCGTGATGCCGGTGTGACCGCCCAGCCCGGGAAGCAGGGTGACCCCACGGACCAGCAGCGGCAGTAACGGGAAGAAACGCAGCCCCTGCCCGCCGGCTCCGGCGTACCCGTGTTCGGCGATACCCGCGTACCAGCCGGCATCCCAGCCAAGCAGCCCGGTCAGCGTGAACGGTCTGCCCGTGGCTGGCTGCCCCGCGCCAAGCTGCCCGGTGATGCCGCCTTGCCCGGCGATGTAGCGGGCCAGGGCATAGGCGGCGCCAGTGACGACCCGGGTGGCACACCAGGCAAGGACGATGTCACGCAGGGGCAGCGTCCGCCATCCCCGCCTGCTCGGCGTGCCCTGGCGGGGATGCGGCTGCGGCTGTGGCTGCGCGTGAAGCGCGGCCCGCGGCTGCGACGCCAACAACCATCACGCCCTAGGGCTGGAAGCGCAGGAGGGTGAAGTTCTCCCACACCCTGGCCGGTGTGCCCTGCCGCATGACCTCGTCAGCCCGTGGGCGGCTGTCCTGGAGACGGCCACGGACCTGGGTGCACAGGGTCTCATACGTCCGGTAGGCACCGGAGCCGGCGAGGAACACGGTGTTGGCGGGGCCGGCCTCGGCGAGCGCCCTGTCCGCGACGATCACACCGTTCGCCTTCGCGTTACGCTCCTGGTAGTCCGTCCAGTCAACCCGGTCCGGCGGCGCGTAGGTCGGAACGACATGTACGCGCATCCAGGCCGGGACGGTGCGGGCGAGTCCCGGGCCGAGCTGGTCCGGGCAGACAAGCAGCACATCACCGGGACGGCCGAGACGTGCCAGCGCCGACGCGGCCTCGCCCGCCTGGGTGCGGGTCCGGGACAGGTCGCCGTAACCACCGACGAGCCCGAGCAGCGCGCACACGACGATGATCCCGCGGAACAGCCGACTGTCCACGGCGACAGTCGCGCCAAGCCCGATGACCAGCAGGAACGGAACGAACGCGGTGGCGGTGTAACGATCCGCCCAGGCGTTGCCCACCACCTTCCCCGCGGCCACGGCGACGAACAGCGTCATGGTGGCCAGGAGGAACAGCGTCCGGCCGGGCTCCATGCCCTTCAGGTCGAACAGCACGTACCGGCCGTCGACCGCTCGGCCCGCGACACCCGCGGCGGCAAGCCCCGTGATGAGGAACAGCAGTGTCCGCCCCTGGGTGGTGGGACCACCTGCCCACTGCCCGTAGGCGTGCGCGATCGCCGCGAACGTCGCTGGTTCTCCCCACGGTGTTCCGGTGTGCGCCATCTGGTAGGAGAAACCTCCCAGCCAGGGGGCGAACACAAGGCCCCCGGCGGCGATACCACCGAGCGCCACCAGCGGCGCCTGGACACCCCATGCCGGCCGCGGCCTCGCCAGGACCAGCAGAAGCCAGCCAGCCACGGTGAACAGCAGGTAGAAGCACCAGTAGTGGGTGAGCGCCAGCATGCCCGCACACAGCGCCAACGCGGCGACCGAGCCTGGTGAGCGCCGCCGCAGCGTGGCTTCCAGCGCCAGTCCGCCAGCCGCGGTCAGCAGCACCACCAGGCTGTACATCCGCGTCTCGGTGGCGAAGTACAACGCGAACGGTGAGGTGAGGTAGAGCACTGCCGTGACCCGTGCGGCCCGGACGCCCACGACCCGCCGAGCCAGCAGGAACAGCGGCCCGACAGCGGCCAGGTTCATCAGGGCCGACAGCGCCCGCACCGCGAACGTGCCGACGCCGAACAGCTCGATCCAGCCATGCAACAACAGGTAGTACAGCGGTGGCGAGCCATCCTGGCGAAGCCCGTCGAACAGCGTCGTGCCGGGCCCGGTCAACGGAAGCCGCGCAATGGCGACACTCTGCGCCTCGTCCAGCCACAACGCCTGGCGGGCGGAAAAACGCACCACCACCGCTACCGCAATGAAAACGAAAAGTGCCGCCTTGAAAGCAAGGCCAGCCCGTTTCGCGCGGGGCTGGCTCTCCGCAGCCGGCCCCGGGATGTTCTCCAGCGGCCGCACCGCCACGTCAGTCACGGTCAAGTCCCCCCTTCTGGTCCCGCGACTGCGCTAACGCGGTGCCTTCGCGTAACCGGGGGAGACCTCCTCGTGGTAGTCCTCCTCCACGTTGACGCCCCACACGTCGTGCTCGGCTCCGTCAACAAGGTTCTGGACGGTAAGCAGCGCGGTGTACATCGAGTGATCCTGATTGTTGTACCGATGCATACCGTTGCGGCCTACCGGGTGGACGTTTGGCGCGGCCTCAGCCAACCAGCCACGCATGATTTCCACATTCTTCTTGTAGTCCGCGTCATAGAACGGGTAGGCCTTGGGCATACGGACCACGAAACCGCGTTCCACCTGGTCCGCCGGGACAAGACCCAGCTGCGCGAGTTCCTTGGAGGCGAGTGCGATCAGGTCTTCATCGGGCATCGACCAGGTCTCGTCACCCTCGAACACGAAGTACTCCATACCCAGGCAGGTGCGCCCCTCCTTCACCAGGAACGGCGACCACGAGGCGAAATTCTGGATGCGCCCGACCAGCAGCTCGGGTGAGTGCACGTAAATCCAGTTGTCCGGGAAACCAGCGGACTCGGGCACCACGAGCGCGACGGTGAGGAAGTCACGGTAGCGCAGCGCGTTTGCCGCGGCCAGCACATGGTCGGGGGCGGGCGGGTCCATGACCCGGATCAGCGAGGAGAACGACATCGACGATATGATCTCGTCTCCGCTGTAGCGGTGCTCGGACCCGATGTCGGTCCGGGAGGCCTCCGGTGCGCCCGCTCCGGGACCGTACCCACCGGTGACCACGGTGGTCACGCCGGTGGCCCGGCCATCCGCGTGGTGAATCCTGCGGACCTTCTCCTCAAAAACGATCTTCCCGCCGCGCTTGGAAATTTTGTCCGCCGCGGCCTCCCACATCATTCCGGGCCCGTGTTTCGGGTACTGGAACTCCTCGATGAGAGAGGCGATGTCCTTTTGGTTCCGTTTCGGCATGACCGCGTTCATGATGGCATTGAGCAGCGAGAGGTTCTTGATACGCTGCGCCGCCCAGTCCGCCTCGATCGTGTTGGCCGGCACCCCCCACACCTTCTCGGTGTAGGTCTTGAAGAAGATCCCGTACAGGCGCCAGCCGAAACGGGCCGCGACCCAGCCTTCGAATTTCGTCTGATCCTGGGGCGGCCGGACCCGCGCCCAGGCGTAGGAGAGGATGCAGCGCACCGCCTCGAGCACACCAAGGCCGCGCAGGGCATTACCGGCACGCAGCGGGTAATCGAAGAGTTTCCCGTTGTACATGATGCGGCTCGACCGCGGGCGCATCAGAAAGTCCTCATCAGGCAAAATCTCGTGCCAGAGGGCCTCGACCTCGGGCACCTTGGTGAAGAAGCGGTGCCCGCCGATGTCGAATCGCCAGCCTTCACGCTCCGCGGTGCGACTGATGCCCCCCACCGTCGAGTCGCCTTCGAGGACCGTCACGGGTACGTCCCGCTTCACCAGCTCCCAGCCAGCTGTTAGACCTGCCGGTCCGGCTCCGATAACGATGACCTCGGGCTTTTCGGCCACTGTGCCTGACCTCTCCTCAACTTCGCACGCGATGGTCATCCGCGCGACACACCAAGAAGCCGGTGGACAATAGTCCGGCTCGGCTTCTCAGTCTGGCATGAGCCAGGCGGGCACCTGCCCGCGCCCCCTCGCGATTGCCCGGCACGATCTCCCGGCCGAACCCGCTCCGCGTCAGCCCGGTGGCTGGGTAAGGCTTCTGGCATGGTGCGGGTCATGACTGCGTTCCTACCCGGCCGGGCGAACAATCCGACCACCGCATCCGGGTGGTTTCGACACGATCTCCCGGCCGGCGGGAACGTGGGTCCGCTGCTGCTCGGCTGGTGTGCCGTCGCGGCGGGCATCGCCGCGGGCGACGGGCGCGGCCCCTGGCCGTTGGCATTGGTGCTGGCCGGGTGGGGCGCGGTGCTCGTCAGTGTCGGCAACGTGGTCGTCGGCAACATGGTCGGCAAGGATGCCCGCGCTGGCCGCGGAGCGGTCTGGGTGACGCTGGCCGTGGTCCTCGCGGCCGGTGTGACGATGCGGCCTCGCTACTACGCCGCCGGCGGGTGGGCGGACGTCTCCGACGCGCTCGGCGTGGCCGGCGGGCTGCTCACCGCGGGGTCGATCCTGTGGTGGCTACGCCGGGTGCCAGGTGACCGCGCCGGAGCACGGTGGCTCGTGTCGCCATCCTGCTTCTGGTCGGTTGTCGGTCTCATGACAGGCGCCGGGATCGCAATGATCCTTGCGGCGCCGCGGCCGCGTATCGATGTCTTCTACCTCCTCCAGGTGTCCGCCGACGGCCTGTTCGCGGGCGCGGACATGTACCGTCAGCAGTGGGCCCCCAGCCACACCGGGTATCCGGTGAACCAGCTGTTCGATGTCTACCCGTATCTGCCGGGGACAACGCTCGTCCTCGCGCCCTTCCGCCTGCTGCTCACCGACGTCCGCTATGGTCTGCTGCTCGCCTCAGTGATCACAGCTGTCGCCATCCGCCGGATCATGGCTCGCAACGGCGCGCTGGGGGATACCGGGCTCCCGCCCGCGCTGCCGCTGCTCGTGCTGGCCTTTCCCGGATCCATGTACGCGCTTCAGCAGTCCTGGACAGAGCCGCTGCTCACGGCATGCGTCAGCGTGATGGTGTGGGCGGTGGCCGCGGGCCGGGCCCGCTGGGCGGTCGTCGCGTTCGCCGTGGCTCTCGCCAGCAAGCAGCACCTGGCGCTGCTGATCCCGGTCGCGGCGTTCTGGCCGGCGTTCGGGCCCAGACGCACACTCGCCTCGGTCGCCGTCGCCGCGGCTGCCGTCCTGCCCTGGGTGGCCGTCGGCCCGGCGGACTTCTGGCGGGACGCGGTGATGACCAATCTTCGCTATCCGGTGCGCGGCGATGCGCTGTCCGTGCCCGGCGTGCTCTCCCACGTGGGGGTCACAACCGGTTTCGGGCCGGTGGCGGCCGCGCTGGTACTTGCCTACTGGCTCGCCTGGCGGGTGCGGGCCGACGCCGCCGGGTTCTGCGCGGGCGCGGGCGTGGTGCTGCTCACGTTGGACGTCATGAACAAACAGTCCTATTTCAACCACTACACGTTGCCGATGGCGCTGTTGGTGACCGCGCTCGCCGCCCAGGGCGAGCGCGGCCCAACAGCGCCGGCCGCGCCTGTTCAGCGCAACGTGGAGAAACGCTCCAGCGCGGCGCCCTCGTAGACCATGCGCCGGTCGACCTGGAGAGTGCGGTCACGCAAAGCGGCAAGTTGGTCCGAAACGACCGCGCAGGCACCTTCCAGGGTCTTGTAACCGTCCGCGCGCACAAGGAACACAGCGTGGCTGGGGCCGGCCAAGGTGTTCACGCGGGCCGCGAAGTCCGCACCGCTGGCCCGTCTCATCCGGGCCGCGTAGTCGACCCAGTCAACCAGCGCCGGCCCGCTCGCGTCCGCGTAGACGATCTGCCTGAGGTCAAGATCGCCATGGCGTTCGATAGCCCGGAACACCGCCGGGCCCAGCTGGTCGGGACAGTAGGCGACCACGTCCCCCGGCCGGGCCAGCGCTGAGATCCGATTCGCGATCTCCCCGGCCTGCGTGCGTTCCTGCCGTGCCATGTTCCAGCCGCCGGACAGGCCTGTCACGCAGACAATCATGATGATTGCCGTCCGCACCCGTCCGGGCAGCAGGCCGATGCCCAGCGAGGCGAGCAGCAGAAAGGCCGGCAGCGATATCCCCGTATAGCGTTCCGTGTAGGC
>NZ_CAKJTR010000143.1:0-8906 GCF_917627355.1 Protofrankia sp. Cj3
TCCATGCTCTCCATCCATTGCCGCGCGATGCGCGGATACCCGACGGCTCGTCGGTCGCCACCCACCACCTCCGGCGCGTCCTCCTTCGGCTCGCGAGGCAGGCGCTCCAGCCCCGCTCCGTGGTCCGCGCCCCTATTGCCGGTCGCTCCTCCTGGTCGCTCCTCCTGAAGGAAGAACAAGATCTTCTCCTGTGGCACCTATGTGACACCTATCCTGACCTGCGGTGCTGCTGTTTTCGCAGGTCAGTAACCGGTTGCTCGTCAGCGGCGGCGTTATTGTGGGACGGCTGTTCCCTGATGCGCGTCCAACGCCAGGACCCGAGGCGGGAGCCCAGCGCGCGAGTTCCGCTCACGCGGATCTGGGCAGCGGCCCGTAGGCAGCCCCTATCGAAATCCTGTCACCAGGTAGACATAGTGCACCCTTTTTGGTGTCATGTGCTAAAAGTCGGTATTGATAGTGCGGCAGCTGGCTGAGGCGGGACCCCTTGGGAGGAACTACTGTGAGCGGAGCGGCGAACCGGGAACTCGGGAAATTCTTGAGGAATCGTCGAGAAAGTCGGAGCCCCAATCAAATGGGCATCGCGCCGCGGGGACGCCGGAGAACCCCGGGATTACGCCGAGAAGAGGTGGCGGAGCGTGCTGGCGTGAGCACAACATGGTACACCTGGTTGGAGCAGGGCCGTCCGGTGCGTGCATCTCGGCAAGTCCTTGATTCCATCGCACGGGCGCTCGACCTGTCCGCGGCTGAAACGATGCATCTGTTCAAGCTTGCCGGTGAGAAGCCGCTCTCCGGCTCGCCAGCCCCGTTGAAGATTTCCCCTGCCTACGACCGGCTGCTGCGCCGGCTCGAACCGAACCCGGCGTATATCATTAATCGGCGCCTCGATCTGCTCTCCTGGAACAAGGGGGTGGTCGCGCTGCTACCGCACCTTGACATGTTGCCGCCGGAGGACCGCAACATTGTGTGGCTGATGTGCACCGACCCGTGGATGCACGAACTGATTCCCGACTGGCAGGGGCAGGTCAGCCGGCTCACCGCGATGCTGCGGTCGGAGAGCGCCGATGCCATCGATGACCCGGAATTTCAGTACCTCATCCGGCGGATCGAAGCGGCCAGCCCGGAGTTTCGCCAGGCCTGGGCTACCCGGCGGCTGGAAACGTTCCGCTCCGGGGCGTTGAACTGGCACCACCCGGCAGCCGGGACGTTCACCGCCGATTACGTCCGACTACATATCGCTGATGATCCACGACTCAGTGTCGTTATCCAGATCCTTCGCAATCCCGAGACACTGAACAAACTGGCCGACATCATCGCCTCGATGTCACTCGATGTCGAAGTGGCCTGACCAGACGGTGACTGACTGGCCTGCTCGCTCACCCCCGGGCGGACAAACCCCCGTCCACCGTGAGGACGGTCCCGCTGGTGTACCCGGAGCGCTCCGAAGCCAGGAAGGCAATCGCGTCGGCGATCTCCCGGGTGGTCGCGCAGCGCCCGAGCGGGAAGTCGGCCATGATTTCGGTGATCCGGGACTCGTCACCGAACCGGCTGTGCGCCACCGCTTTCATCAGCGTCGTGATCCGTTCGGTGGCCACCGGGCCCGGGTTCACCGCGACGACCCGGATGTTGTCCCGGGGCCCGCGACCGCCCAGCGCTCGGGTGAAGGCCATCAGCGCGGCGTTCGCGGTGCTGCCGGCGATGTAGTCGGGGTCGTGCCGCTCCCCCGACGCTCCGATGGCGTTCACGATCACCCCGCCGCCGCGCGCCTTCATCCGTGCGTAGACCAGGCGGGTCAGGTTGATGTAGCCGAACACCTTCAGTTCCCAGCCGTATCGCCAGGCCGTTTCGTCGAGGTTCTCCAGCGAACCACCGGGGATGTCACCAGCATTGTTGACCAGGATGTCGATATCGGCCGACGCCTCGGCGAGCCGGGCGATGTCCTCGGCCGCACGCAGGTCGGCGGGGTGGACAGCCACGTCGACGCCGTAGTTGGCCCGGATCTTCGCCGCCACCTCCCTCAGGACATTCTCGCTGCGTGCGGCCAAGCGCAGGTCGCAGCCCTCCTGGGCCAGCACCTCGGCCGTGGTCGCGCCGATGCCTTTGGACGCGCCGGTCACCAGCGCGCGTTTCCCCCGCAGGCCGAGATCCATACCGTCCCCTTCGCTGCCGCGCTGGTACCGCCGGGCCCGCCCGGATGTCTTTTCCCACATGTCTGTGCCGACATAATAAAGCATGACAGGCGCCGCGTGCCGCAGGCGGCTCGGCCGCCATGTCGGCCACGTGGCCTGATCATTTTCTGATCATTGCCCGATTCCCG
Organism: Protofrankia sp. Cj3; assembly: GCF_917627355.1. Lineage (NCBI taxonomy): Bacteria > Bacillati > Actinomycetota > Actinomycetes > Frankiales > Frankiaceae > Protofrankia > Protofrankia sp. Cj3. The sequence goes on from NZ_CAKJTR010000143.1 coordinate 2,315, forward strand.
ATGACAGCGGCATGCCGCGGTGGCCGCCCACCATGCGGCTGCTGGCCATGGTCATGGCGCCCCCGTCGCGGGGCCCGGGAACGGGCGCAGGTCCACTCGCCCGTGCGCGATCCGCTCGCCGAACTGCTCCAGCGTCACCTCGACCGGCACGCAGCCGCCAGCCGACACCGGTCCGGCCACCGCCGACAGCGCCAGCGGCGCCTCGAACTCACCGAAGCCGGCGAAGTCGACCAGCAGCCCGGCCATCGCCACCGACGGGGAAGCGACCAGGCCCGCGCGCAGGGCGGCCACGATCGCGGCCTGCCGGAAACCCTCGACCAGGAAGGGGCCGGGCACGTGGTCGTAGTCGTGGTCGAAAAACGCCGGGTGGCTCCGGTCGATCACTACCGGGTGGCGGATGACATCCGAGTCCCCAGCCCCCTCCAGCGGTTCCCCGATCACCACGTTGCGCACATCGCGGCGGCCGACCTCGGCCGGGTCGATCGGCGCTGCCGGCGGCGGGATCCGCCCCGGTTCGATCGGCTTGCGGGCCCGCTGGAAGGCCCGCAGCGCCTCGTAGTCGTCGCGGGACATGAACACGGCATCCCCGCTGACGGTCATGGCCGGGGCCCCATCGACCGCCAGCTCGGCGGTCAGGGTGAGGCTGCCCAGCTCACCGCCGCGCAGCTGGAGGTTTGTGATCCGGTAGCGCAGCACCGCCGCCAGCGGCCACCGCTCGTCGTCCCGGAAAGCGGCCAGGTCGAGCACCTCGAAGGCGAAGCGTTGCATGCTGAACGGCAGCCCGACCGGGACGCCGAGGTAGCGGTGTAACACGACGAAGGCGCTCTGGCGGGCGCCCTCGGCGGCCGCGAACGGGTCGTGGAAACCGCGGGCGCGGTCCGCCCACAGGCTGTGGCCGCGCGGGAGCTGGATGGCGCAGAGGAAGTCGTCGGCGGCGAGCTGACGGGAGTCGGTGACGAACACCTCGCCCACCGCCCGCCGGTGAGCGATCGCCCGGGGCACGGTCTGTTCGAAACTGAGCGGCTCCGGCAACAGGACTGTCCGGCTCGCGGCGTCCGGGTGGCGCCTGGCGTCGTTGTCCTCGGCCGACGCCCAGCCCAGGGCGCCTCCCTCCGCGGCCCTACTGCCGCAGCCCCGTGGTCCCGTCCCGGCAGACCCGTGGTCAGCGTCGAAATCATGCGTGGTCATGGTGTCAGCTCCCACTCGAGACGGGCATCGGGATCAGGCTGTCCTGACCGGAGGCGGCGGTCGGCCCGGTTCGCGGCCGTAGCGGCGAACACGGGCCGCTTGTTGAGCCGGCGGCGCCGGGCCTCGGTGGCCAGCAGGCTGGCGATCTCGCGAGCGGCCGGGCCACGGCGACCGGACGCGCCGGCCAGCACGGCGGCGACCCCGCCCACCAGCCGGCCGGGGGTGAGCAGCTCCGCCGGTGATACGCGATGCGCGAACATCTCCAACAGCCGGTTGATCTGCCCGCTGTCGTAGAGCCGGCGGGTGACCGCCGGCAACACGACCGGCACCGCTCCGAGCCGGCCGAAGTCGGCCGCCATCCAGTAGTAGGAGCTGTACTGCTTGTCCCGCCAGCGCACGAAGTCACCCATCGCCGAGTCGAGCGCGGCCCGTGAGGTGGCCAGCCCGGACTCGATCATCGGCGCTAGAGTCTCCACCTGGTGGAATGCGTCACCGATGCCACGCCCGGCGGCCGGGTCTTTGAAGTGCCCGGCGTCGCCGGCCAGGACCCAACCAGGCCCGGACGCCTCCCGGAAGTAGCCCTCGAACCGCAGGATCCCATAGATCTTGGTGGCCCGGTTGGCATCGCGCAGCGTGTCCGCGATCGGCGCGCAGCTGTTGACATGGGCCATCAGCGACCCTGCCAGATCCCGGCGGAACATCTCGACCTCGTGTTCCCGCGGAGAGACACCGACCAGGTAGAGCCCGCTGTCGGCCGGCCCGGAGAAAATGTGCCGGTCGCCCCACCGGTGGAAGACGAACGTCGGTGCGGCGCCGAGGTTCGCACCCTCGAAATAGGTCCAGTAGTAGACTCGCTCACTCTCAGTAACGTTGTAACGGCGGGCGCCGGTCATCCGGGCCACGGTCGAGTCCCGCCCGTCGGCACCGACGACCAGCCCGGCCCGGATCTCGCTCTCACTGCCGTCGCGCAGCGCCCGCACGCCGACCACCCGCCCGCCTTCGGTTACCAGCGCGGTCACCCGGGTCCCCAGCCGTACATCCGCCCCGGCGTCGGCCGCCGCGCCGGCCAGGATCGGATCGAGCAGGTGACGCCGGACCGCGGCCGCTCCGCCCACATCGCCCAGGTGGAGCGGAAAGCCGGCCGTGAAACGGAAGTCGCCGAGCCGGACATCGCACCGGGACATGAAGGGCGCCCCGGTCGCCCGCACCTGGTCGATCACGCCCAGCCGGTTCAGGAACGCCAGTGAGTCTGCTTGCATGACGTGCGACGACAGGGTTGGGCGGGGGAATGTCACCTGCTCCAGGACGGCCACCTTCAGGCCGCGGCGGGCAAGCAGCGCGCCCAGCGGCGAACCGGCGCACCTCGCTCCCACGACAACCACATCAAACCGCTCGGTCATCTTGGTGCCTCTCTCGCTGCGTTGCGGTCAACCGGCGCCGCACCAGCCGCAGCACCGCCTGTTGCTGGTCATGGAGAAAGAAGTGGCCGCCCGGGAACACATGGGTCTCGAACCCGGCCCCGGCCTGGCCGGCCCAGGCGGAGACACCGCCGGCCGGGGCCGCCGGGTCACGATCGCCGGCCAGCGCCGTCATCGTGACCGGCAGCGACGGCCCTGGCTGGAACTGGTAGCTGGCGGCGAGTTCGAGGTCGGCCCGCAGCAGCGGCACGAAGTGTTCCATCAGTTCTGGTACCGCCCGCACGGCGGCTGGGATCCCGCCGTAGCACCGGTCGACGTAACTGATCAGCTCGTCGTCGGTGGGCGGGACGGCGGACGGCTCGCGCCGGCCGGGCGCGGCCCGTCCCGAGACGAACAGGTGGGTGGGCGGGACGCCGGCCACGGTCAGGCAACGCGCCACCTCGAACGCGACCAGCGCGCCGAGGCTGTGCCCGAACAGCGCGTACGGTGGTGGCGTCTCAGCCGCGATCGCCGCCGCGAAGCTGGCCACCAGCTGGTCCCAGCCGCGGGCCGGTGGTTCGTCGCGGCGCCGGCCCCGGCCTGGCATGGTCGCGTTCCACAGCTCGATGTGGGGGGCTAGCCCGGCGGGCCAGCCGCGGTAGGCGGTCGGCCCGCCACCGGCATGGGGGAAACACACCAGCCGTATCGCCTCCGGGTGCACCACCGCCTCCGGATGCGGCACCGCGCGGGCCACGATCTGCGACGCGGTGGTGCGGGGGACGCTGACGTTCATGCCCCGCGCCCGAGCGGTGCCCGGCCGCTGCCGGTTCCGGGCCGGCTCCCACCGGCCGCGAAGCCGCCGGCCAGCCGCTGGGCGATGTCTTCAACGGTGCCCCCCGCCAACAGCGCCTGCAGCGGCACTGTCACCAGGAAGTCGCGCTCGATCTGGTTCTTCAACTCAACGATCATCAGGGAGCTCATGGCCAGCTCCTCGAGCTGGGCATCGCGGCCAATCCCGGCGGGGTCGCTCAGGTCGAGCGCGTCGGCGACGCGCCGCTGGAGGTAGGCGATCGTCGCCTCGACCTCGACCTCGACCTCGACCTCGACCGGGGCCGCATCCTGGCCCGCGACGGCGGCCGGTGCCGACGCGGCCACGGCCGGCGGGGTGCCACCGTGGACGTCGAGCCAGTGCCGCCTGCGCTGCCAGGGGTACAGGGGCAGGTTCACCCGGCGGGCCGGTCGCCCCACCACAGCGTCCCAGCGCACATCGAGCCCAGCCTGGTAGAGGCCGGCCACCGAGCGGTGCAGGGATTCGCGGGCCGGCCGGTCGCGGCGCAGACTGCCCACGGCAAGGTGGGGGGCACCGATGGCCTCCAGCGTGGTGCCAATATCGTGCAGCAGCACCGGATGGGCACCGAGCTCGACGAACACGGTCACGCCGTCGCGGGCAAGGGCTTCCAGCGCCGGCTGGAACCGGACCGCGTCGCCCAGGTTGCGGGCCCAGTGTTCGCCGTCGAGGTCACCGCCCCGCATCCGCCTGCCGGTGACGGTCGAGTACAGCGCCGGGCCATCAGCGTCATGCCCGGCCGGTGCCGCGGTGGTGAGGGCGCCCGCGGCCGCGGCCAGCAACGGGCTGTGGAAGCCGTAATCCACCCGCAGCGGCCGGGTCGCGGCACCGAGGGCCCGCGCGCGGTCGGTGACCCGTTCGACCGCCGCCCGCTCGCCGGACACAACGGTCGAACGGGGCGCGTTGACCGCGGCTACCGAGACCAGCCCGCCGTCGGTCGCGACGATCCGCCGCACCTCGTCCGCGGGCAGCGCGATGCTGGCCATCCGGCCCCCGCGGGCCGCCTGCTCGGTCAGCTGGGCTCGGCGCACCAGCAGGCCCAACGCCTCGTCGCGCTCGAGCGCGCCGGCCAGCCGGGCTGCGATGATCTCGCCCATGCTGTGCCCGGCCACGGCGTGCGGTTCGACGCCCCACGCCCGCCACTGGGCGGCCAGCCCGAGCGCGAGCACCCCGATCGTGACCTGGGCGACCTCGGTCCGGTGCAAGCGGGCCTGCTCCTCGGGCGCGGTCAGCTCGGCCAGCGCCGACCACCCGGTCAGGCCGCGGATCAGCGGGTCGCAGGCCTCGACCTCGGCCCGCACCACCGGGTAAGCGGCCAGCACGCCGCGCCCCATGCCCGGCCACTGCGAGCCCTGGCCCGAGACGATGAACGCGAGCCGGCGCTCGCCCAGGTCACGGGGCCGGACCCGGTCCACCGGCACGTCGCGCAGCCGGGCGGCCAGCCCGGCCCCACCAGCGGCCTCGATGGCCAGCCGATGGCTGTGGTGGGTGCGGCCGACGGCGGCGGAGGCACAGATCGCGGCGGCCTCGCCGTCCCCGGCCGCGGCCAGCCGGTCGGCGAACCGGCTGGCGAGCGTGGCCAGCGCCCCGGGGCTGCGGGCGGACAGCGGCAACAGCAGCCGGTCCGCCGGTTCCAGCGGCTGGCTCGGCCCGGGGGCCGCAACCGGCGGCGCCTCAAGCACCACGTGGGCGTTGGCCCCACCGAAGCCGAAGGAGCTGACCGCGGCCAACGGCCGTGGCCCGTCCGGCTCCGCCGGCAATGGGCAAGGCGCGGTCGGTACGGTCAGCCGGGTGCCGTCCAGGTCGATCTCGGGGTTGATGCGGGTGAGATGCAGGTGAGGCGGCACCTGCCCGCGCTCCAGTACCAACATCGCCTTCAGGAGCCCCATCACGCCGGCCGCCGCCTCCTGGTGGCCGAAGTTGGTCTTCACCGAGCCGACGGCGCACGGCCGCTGTCCCGGGCCGTAGACCTCCCGCAGGGCCTCGGCCTCAATCGGGTCACCAAGCCGGGTGCCGGTGCCGTGGGCCTCCACGTACACCACGTCGGACGGGTCCGCGTCACCGTCGGCCAGCGCCCGGCGCATCAGCTCGACCTGCGCGCGGGGGCTGGGTGCCGTCAGCCCGTTCGCGTGGCCGTTGTGGTTGGCGGCCGTGCCCCGGATCAACGCCCGCACCGCGCGCCCGTCGGACTGGGCGTCGCAGGCCCGCTGCAACAGCAGGATCCCGCAGCCCTCGGCCCGCACAATCCCCTCGGCGCCGGCGTCGAAGGTCCGGCACCGCCCGCCCGGAGCCAGTGGCAGCACCTTCTCGGTCATCCTGGTCGCGGCCTCGGACAAGATCACGTTGACCCCGCCGACCAGCGCGTAGTCGCAGTCGTGTGCCCGCAACGCCCGGCAGGCCACGTGGACCGCGATCAGCGACGACGAGCACGCCGTGTCGACCGCGAGGCTCGGTCCCCGCAGATCGAGCAGGTAGGACAGCCGGTTCGCGGCGACGCTGTGCGCGCCGCCCGGGGCCGTGTACGCGGTGACCTCGGCCTGCCCGGACAGCTGCAGGTTCAGGTAGTCGGCGCCGTAAAGGCCCAGGAAGACGCCGGTCGGACGCTCGCGCAGCCGCTCGGCGGGCAGCCCGGCGTCCTCGATGGACTCCCACGCCGCCTCCAGTACCAGCCGCTGCTGGGGGTCCAAGTGGGCGGCTTCGGTCGCGGTCATGCCAAAGAACTCGGCGTCGAACCCGTCGACTGCCCCCAGCATCCCGCCCCACCAGCCGCCCCGGGCCCCGGGCTGTGGCCCGGCGCCGGCATCCGCCGGCGCACGATGCCCGTCGACGTCGTGGACCAGCGGCGACACCGCGTCCTCGCCCGCCGCCAGCAGGCGCCACAAGCTGTCGAGGTCGCTGGCCCCACCGGGGGCGCGCACACCGGCGCCAATCACCGCGATCGGCTCATGCCGGGCGTGCTGAGCCTCCCGCAGCCGCTGCCGGACGTCGCGGAGCTGCCGCAGCGCCCGGACGAGCAGCGCGGACTGGTCGCTGTGCTCCTCCGTCGTCATCTCTCCCCATCCAGATCGAATGCTTCGAGTTCCCGCTCGAGCAGGTGAGCGACCTCGTCATCGCTCAGCCCGGACAGGTCCAGGTCCGCCAGCACAGCGGGTTCAGCCGG
>NZ_CAKJTR010000143.1:9337-13145 GCF_917627355.1 Protofrankia sp. Cj3
CCGGTACGACCTTCGCCAGCAGGGCGTCGGCCATATCGCTGATGGTGGGGTGGGCGTAGACCAAGGTCGCGGACAGCCGGATGCGCAGCCCCGCTTCCAGCCGGTTCCTCAGCTCGATGGCCATCAGTGAGTCAAAGCCCAGCTCCTGCAGCGGCACGTTCGGATGGACAGCGGCCCGCTCGGCGCCGAGCACCCGCGCAACCTCGCCGGTGAGCAGCTGGCGCAGCACCTGCCGGCGCTCGGCCGGGGCCGCCGCCAGCACCAGGTCGCGCCCGGACGGCTCACCGGGCCGGCCGGCTGGCAGCAGTCCCGCGAACAGCTGCCGGGCGGCCGGCCCGGCGCCGGCCTGGTGCAGCAGCTCGAGGCTGAAACCGGCCGCGGCCAGCCACGCCGCCCCGTTGGTGACCGCCTCGCCCAGCAGCTCGATGCCGGTGTCGGGGTCCAGGGGGAGCACGCCCCGAGCGGCCAGCCGCTCGACCCCGCCGGCCGCAAGCCCGTCGCCGGACCAGGTGCCCCAGTCGATGCTGAGAGCTGGCAGCCCGACCGCGGCTCTGTGCCGAGCCAGCGCGTCCAGGAAGGCGCTGGCCGCGGCGTACGCGCCCTGCCCGGGTGAGCCGATCAGACCGGCCAGTGACGAGAACAGCACGAAGAATTCAACCGGCTGGTCGAGGGTCAGCATGTGCAGGTTCCAGGCACCGATCCCCTTGCCGGCGAACGCCCGCATGACGGCGGTTTCGGTCAGGTCCGTGACCAGGGCGTCCTCGAGAACGCCGGCCAGGTGGAAGACACCGCCGACAGGCGGGGCCGCGCCCCCGGGCCGCAGCGCCCCGGCCAGCTGCCGAGCGTCGGCCACGTCGACGGCCGCGGCCTGGACCGTCACGCCGGCCGCCCGGAGCCCGGCCAGATCCTCGTCGGCGTCGCGGGAGGGCGCGCCCCGGCCGAGCAGCAGCAGGTGCCGTGCGCCCATGCTGGCGAGCCACCGCGCCACCCGCCGGCCCAGCGCGCCCAGGCCGCCGCTGACGATGTAGGTCCGGTCGGGGCGCACCCGGGGGGCCGCCGGTGCGGTATCCGGTCCGGCCAGGCCGTCAACGGATGCGGTGAGCACCGGGGTGAGCAGCGTGCCGCCGCGGATCATGGCCTGGCCCGGCGGTTCCCCGGACCGCAGCAGCGCGCACAGCGCGTCCAGGCCGGAGCCCACGGTGCCGGCGTCGACCTCGATCTCGACCGCGGTGCACCCGGGCTCGAGGTGCTCGTTGGCCAGTACCCGGGCCAGCCCGGTCCGGGCCGCGTCGAGCAGCCCGTCGGTCCCGCCGCTGGCCGCGGCCACCCACAGCCGGGGAGCGCCGGCCGGCCATTCCCGCCTGACGACCGCGTGGGCCAGCCGCAGCGCGTCGACCCCCCGGGCGGCGACGGCGGACGGGTCGAACTCGTCCTCAGCCGCGTCGGAGCTGTCACCGGCAGTCCGAGCGTCCACCACACCGCGTAACGTCCCGAACCGGGACTCGGCCTCGGCGAGTACCTCGGTATAAGCGCTGGGGCCGGGTGGGAGCTGATACTCGTCCGGCCCCAGCGCCAGGCCGTTGACCGCGGTCAGGCACGGGTCACCGGCCGCGGTCAGCCGGCTGGTGACCGCCCGGCCAAAGGCGCCGTCGGCGACGACCAGCCAGCCACCCGCGCCCCGGCCGCCGGCCCTGGGCACGGGCACGAGCGGCTCCCAGCGCACCTGGTAGAGCCGGCCATCCTCGACCGGCCGGGCCGGCCCGGCCAGCCGCAAGGTGAAGCCAGCCGCGGCCCACAGGACCTGGCCGTCCGGACCGGTGACGGTGATGTCGCACGTCAGCTCACGGGCCGAGGCCGCGGTCAGCTGGGTATGGCACCAGACCTCGGCCGGCGCCGGGACGCCCGGCTGGCTCCACACCCGTCTTATCCGGGCCGGCACCGGCACCGAGCCCGCCCGCATCACCGCTGTGTCCGTGGCCGCGGCCACCTGCAGGCAGGCGTCGAGCAGGGCCGGGTGCAGGGCGGCTGTGGTGCCTGGCACGGCCAGGCCGGCCGGTGGCTGGGCGAGGCCGACAGCCCGCCCGCCGCCCGCCCACAACTGGGTCAGGCCCTGGAAACGCGGGCCGTACCGAAGGCCGGCGGCGGCCAGGCGGGCGTAGTGCTCGTCGATCGGGACCGGTGCCAGGTCACGGGCTGCCGCGGCCGGCGGCAGCGGCGGCGGCGCGTCGCCAGCCGCGGCGGGCACCCACCCCTCGGCGTGGGTCACCGGGATCGCGCCGGCCGGTCCCGATGTGACGGTAAACCGCGCGGACCCCTCGGCACTGGCCTCGGCACTGGCCTCGGGCCGGATGGCCAGTTGGGGCTCAGCGGCCGCGGCCGGCCCCGCCGGGCACAGCTGGGCGAAAGCGACGTCGGCCAGTACCACCGGCTCGCCGGGACGCTCGGCGGCGACAGCACGTGCCACGGCGGTGAGCCAGTAAGCCCCCGGCACCACCGCCATCCCGTCGACCTGGTGGTCGGCGATCTCCGGGGCGGCGGCCAGGTCGACGTCGAGCGACCACAGGCGCAGGGACGGCTCAACCCCCACCGGGATGCGCCGGCCCAGCGGGCCCGGCCCAGCCGCCGCGGTGGGCGGCGCGGCCGGCCGCGGACCGCCGGCCGCCACCCGGGCGATCGGGAACGGCCGGTGCTCCCAGCCGTGGTGGGGGATGTCCGTGTGCGGCACCGCACCCGGGTACAGCGCGTCCCAGGCCACCGGCGCGCCCGCCGTGTACAGCGTGCCCAGGGCGGACAGCATCCCAGCCAGCTCAGGCTCGGTGCGCCGCATCGACGAGATCACGGTGACGGGGCAACCGGTCTCACCGGCCAGTTCCTCGATCGGCCGGGCCAGCACCGGGTGCGGCGCGACCTCGACGAACGTGTCGTAGCCTTCGGTGAGCAGGCGTTGCAGGGCCGGGGCGAACAGCACCGGGGCGCGCACGTTGCGCTCCCAGTAGCGCGCGTTCAGCTCGCTGCCAGGCAACGGGCCGCCGGTAACCGTCGAGTACAGCGGGATGGCGGCGGTGCCGGGGCGCAGGGCCGCCAGCGCCGCGCGCAGCCGAGGCTGCAACGGCTCGACCTGCGGCCCGTGGGCGGCGAACTCGACCGCGATCCGGCGGGCGAACACGCCCCGCTCGGTGAGGCCAGTGATCACATCCTCCAGCACCGCCGCCGGCCCCGACAGCACCGTCGCCCGGGGCCCGTTGACCGCGGCGACGGACAGCTCGTGCTCTCGGCCCCGCACCAGCTCGGCCGCGTCGTCGGCGGCCAGCTCGACCAGTGCCAGACCGCCGGCGCCGGAGATTTCCTCGAGCAGCCGGCTGCGTTCGCAGGCGACCTGGGCCGCGTCGTCAAGGCTGAGAGCGCCCGAGGCGTAGGCCGCCGCGATCTCGCCCATACTGTGCCCGATGACAGCGTCCGGTTCGATTCCCCACGCCCGCCATGTCTCGAACAGCGCCACCTGGGTCGCGAACAGCGCCGGCTGCACCGTGGCGGTGCCCTCGATGGCCAGGCCGGTGTGGTCGTCCCACAGCGACCGGCCGGTCCAGCGGGCGATGGCCGCGTCACAGCGGTGGATCGCGTCGCGGAACACCGGCACGGCGCCGGCCAGACGCCGGCCCATCCCGTCCCACTGCGGGCCCTGGCCCGGGAACACCAGCACGACCCGGGGCCGGCCGCGGCCGGCCGCACGGGGCCCCACGGCCCCTGGCCGTCCCTCGGCCAGCGCCGCCATGCCGGCGGCCAGCCCCGCTGGGTCAGCGGCCACGAC
>NZ_CAKJTR010000144.1:0-3135 GCF_917627355.1 Protofrankia sp. Cj3
CGGCGGCCGGATCCGGGCGGCTCTGTCGATCAGCAGCCCGAACAGCTGGGCCACCAGCCCCACGGAATAGTACGATCGCGCAGCCTCCGGCCTTCCGGAGACATGGATGCCCCGCGTCACGGGTGACACCGTGCCCGGTGGGTAACACCGTGCGCCATGGGCGGCATGGACTGTCAGGTCGTTGATGGGACGAAGGACGGGGATCGGCCGTGACCACCCCTGGGGATCAGCCCAGCAAGAAGATTGATGGCACCCCTCCCGAGGCGGCACCGCCCGGCGGCGGCATCCCGCCGGTGCCGCCCCCCACCGGCCCCAGCCCGACCGCGACGGTCCCTCCCGCCGGCCCCGCAGCCGCGGCGGCGGCACCGCGCAAGGGAGTCGGCTACGCCACCTACGCGATCACCATAGTCGTCCTGTTGATCGCGATCGCCGTGGTCGTGTTCGTCCTGAAGAACAACGCGCGGGTCAACATCTGGCTGTTCGGATCGTTCCCGAACATGTCGGTGGCTGGCGCGCTCGCCGCGGCAGCCGCGGCTGGCCTCGTCATCGGCCTGCTGATCGGGCTGATCAGCCAGGTCAGGGTGCGCAGGGAGCTGCACCAGTACCGCCGCGGCAGACACTGACCGGGCTCGCTCCTCCTCGGCCGGTCCGGCCGCCCACCACCGTCACCTCGCCGCTCCTCCTGGCCTGCCGCTACTGGCCTGCCTCCACCAGGTGGGCGGCGTGGATGCCGTCGTTGAAGCCGCGCAGCACCGCTGGACCGTCCGAGTACCAGTCGATCGTCGACATCGACACCAGGTCCAAGTGCAACCGGTAGAGCACCGCGGGCGTGGCGTCAAGCGCCAGCTGCGTCAACGCCTTGATGGGTGTCACGTGCGAGACAAGGAGAATCCGCCCGCCCGGATGCGCGGCGAGGATGCGGTCCCGGGCGGCGGTGACCCGCCGGACCGTGTCCAGAATGCTCTCCCCACCGGACGGCGGCACCGCCGGATCAGCCAGCCACGCGTTCAGCTCCTCGGGAAAACGCCGACGGACCTCGCCGAAGGTCATGCCCTCCCAGGCGCCGAAGTCGGTCTCGCGCAGGTTATCGTCAACGATGTAGTCCCGGCCGAGGGCGTCCGCGGTCTGCCGGGCCCGTTTCAGCGGCGAGCAGTACACCGCATCGAACACAGCCTCGCGCAGCCGTCCCGCCGCGGCGTCCGCCTGCGCGTGGCCGATGTCGGTCAGCCCCACGTCCACCGTGCCGCTGAAGCGTTTCTCCACCGACATCGGGGTCTGGCCGTGGCGCAACAGCACGGTGGTCGTGGGTGGCGCGGGCGGAGCCATCCACCCGGACAACCGGTTCGTGGTCGGTGCCAGGTGCGGTGTGGGCTCGGGTGACTGGGGTTCCGTTGGCTCCCAGGCGCGGCCCTGGGCGGCGGCGTCCATAGCCTCGTTCGCCAGCCGATCGGCATGGCCGTTGCGCTCTCGCGGAATCCAGCCGTAGCGGACCTGCGAGAAGCCGAGCGCGACATCCGCGGCCTCCATCGCCAGCGGGCGCATGGCCGGATGTTTGATCTTCCATCGTCCGCTCATCTGCTCGACGACGAGTTTCGAGTCCATCCGGACTTCGACGGCGGCGTTCGGATCGATGTCAGCCGCCGCCCGCAAGCCCGCGATCAGCCCCTGGTACTCGGCGACGTTGTTGGTCGCCCGGCCGATCGACCCGGCCCGCTCGGCCAGCACCTCACCGGTGTCGGCGTCCCGGACAAGCGCGCCGTAACCGGCTGGGCCCGGATTACCCCGCGATCCGCCGTCGGCTTCGACGACAAGCCGGTGCGACGGACGGTCATTCATGATCTGCTCCCATCGCCGGTGCTCACAGACCCGATTCAGCGGTCCGGACAAGGATGCGCCGGCACTCCTCGCAACGCACGACCTCGTCCGGTGCCGCCGCCGCAACGTCACGCAGATCAGCGCCGGACAGCTCCAGGTGACATCCCTCACACCGGCGTCGGACGAGACGCGCCGCACCCACACCGGCGGAGGAGACACGCAGGCGCTCGTAGAGTGCCAGCAGATCCGCGGGGAGGGTCGCGACGATGGCATCGCGTTCACGGCGACGCGCCGCCGTCTCATTATCAATCTCCGCGAACGCGGTATCCCGGCTGCCGCTGACTGTCGCCAGCTCGGCCTCGAGACTCTCCTGATCAGCCCGGATCACCCCCGCGCGGGTCTGGAGTCCCTCGATGACCTCCATCAGGCCCAGTGTCTCGTCCTCGAGGGCGTTCTGCCGGCGAGCGAGTGAGGCGATCTCCGTCTGCAGATTTTCCAGCTCCCGGGAACTGGTGATCTGCCCGGAGTCGAGACGTTTCTGGTCCCGGGCGGCCCGCGCCCGCACAAGATCGACCTCATCGTCCAGCTTCTGCTGCGAACGGCCCAGATCCCGCAGCTCCGTCGAGACCCGCACCAGGTCGTCATGGGACGCGCTGAGCCGCGAACTCAGCTTGTCGATCTCGGCGAGTTCGGGCAGGTTCCGCCGCCGCGCGGCGAGCCGGTCAAGGCTGGAGTCGATCGCCTGCACCGCCAGCAGGCGAAGCTGGGTCGCGTGGTCGGCCTTCATGTGCTCCTCACTGTGCTTACCAGGCTCACTGTGTGCGTGCGCGGCTCGCCGCTCCCGCGGCTCACCGTGCTTGCGCGGGGGGCTGCCCGGCACGGTATTTCAGGCGGTACCCGGCACGGTTCCCGACGCCGGGCGTTCAGGTGGCCACGATGAGGCCGCGTGCCATCGCCATGGGTCGGTGACCAGGCTGGAAACCGTCATGTTCACCGTACGGCCTCGGATGGCCAGGCCGGCGCTCAGGCGGGCGGAGGCGTCCCGCAACCACGGCCATTCGCTCGCCCAGTGCGCCACGTCCACGATGGCGACGCCGTAGGCGTTGACAGCGTCCAGGACGTGGTGGTGCCGTCCGTCGGCGGTCACCAGCGCATCGGCTCCAGCGCGCGCGGCGGCGCCGATCAGCTCACCGCCGGAACCACCGCAGACCGCGATCCGGCGCACCAGGCGTTCCGGCGTGCCGGTGGTGCGCACCCCACCCGCCGTGGCGGGCAGCCCGGCCGCCACCCGGGCGCAGAACGCACCGAGTGGTTCGGGCT
>NZ_CAKJTR010000144.1:3598-5475 GCF_917627355.1 Protofrankia sp. Cj3
CAGCCAGCGGCCCGACGTCGCACAGCCCGATTGCCCGCGCGAGCGCGTCACTCACGCCGGGACAGGCCACATCGGCGTTCGTATGCGCGCTGAACAGCGCCGCACCGCCACGGATCAGCGTTGCCACGACCCGGCCACCCGCATCGGTCTCCGCGACGCCGTGAACGCCCCGGAGGAACAGCGGATGATGGGTGACCAGGAGCTGCGCACCACGATCAACGGCTTCCCGCGCGACATCGACCGTTGGGTCGACGGCGAACAGAACATGCCGGACCGGCATATCCGGGTCGCCGACGGTGAGGCCCACCACATCCCACGGCTGTGCCCAGGATGACGGATAACAACGTTCGAACTCGGCAATACAGTCGGCCACAGTGCAATATGGTGCGGTCACCGTCCGGACACTACCCAACCGTGATCGGGCTGGCCGCTCCGGCGCGTCCATACCGAGGCCGCGTACGGCTACGGAACGCCGCGACGTACCGTGATCTGTGCGGCGGAAGGACCCGGACCGCACGTACATGCTGATCCAGGCATGCTCACGGCCAGGAGGCGCGATTATGGCGCTTCCGCGCCTGTGCGGGCCTCAGGAGACCTACCCGGAGATGGGGATTGCGACATGGTGGATGTGTCCGTACGGTTCCAGATCGCCGGAGACGCCGAGGTGGTACTGAACCTGCCCACCACCCAGGCGGTGCGCCTAGTCGAAGCCATCATGCACAACGTGGCCGAGGCGATGGCGGCGCAGGCGCGCGGGGGCCAGCAAAGCCCACCAGGCCCGCAGGTCCAGCAGAACCAGCACCTTCAGCCGAGCCTCCAGGGAAGCATCGGCTGGGGGGATACCCAGCTGCGGGGCGAGCCGCCGCCCTCGGGCCCCACCCGACGCCCCCTGGGCTGACTGTACGGGCCGCCCGGCTCCCGCTGGCCGGCCCGCGAACGACGGAGGCGAGCCCACTGGATCATGGCGGGCCCGCCCGGCGGGAGCCGGCATCCGCTCCCGCTTCTTCCGGGTGCACACGGTGCTCGGTGGCGCTGGGACCGGCGGACATCACCGGTCGCGGCACCACCCGCCCGTCAGTACTGAGGCACGCCGCCGGCCTGCCTCGGCGCCAGCGCGCACCCGGCCGTTGACGCACATCTGGACCGCTGACGTACATCTGGTTGGTGCCATGCGCCTGGGCCTACCGCATACCACGGGCACCGCTGTGTACCGGAGTACCACCGGGCACCGGAGCACCAGCGCGTACCGGGGCACCAGCGCGTACCGGGGCACCAACGCGCCCTGGCACAGAGCCGACGCGGTTTTCGCGTATGCGGTTTTCTCAAACGCAACACAACTCTAGATCAACCCGGTACAACTCCGCACAGCTGCCCAGCGGAAGGGACACAGATCACCCATGGCGGGGGACCTACCAGCCAACGAACAAATTGTCATGATTCATACGGATGCGCAGGCGAGCGGCGCGCCTGCCGGGGAAGCGGATCCGGCCGAACCGCTCACGGCCGCGCGGGAGGGCACGCGGATACTCCACCGCTACGGCCGGCTCAATATCGTCAACACGGCCGGCGCGACCTCCTCCCCGCGACCGAACGCGCGTGCCACCCCAACCACTGAGACGCACATCACCGTGATTGACCCAGCTGAGCTGAACCGGATCGAGCGCCTCGGCCTGGCAGCCTTCCAGCTGCGGAACAGCGCCGACTACATGCGGGCCAAGCAGGACCGGATCAGGGCCGACGAAGCCTGGGACATGGACCGATCCTGTACCGATGTCCCGCCGCCACGAAGCTCGCCCAGACGTGCCCCGGACGCCGTCAGCAGCCCCCCGGCCGAGCGCTCCCCCGGCTCCCCCGGCGCGGGCACAGCGCGGCCGCTG
>NZ_CAKJTR010000144.1:5899-8184 GCF_917627355.1 Protofrankia sp. Cj3
CCGCCACCCCCATCGCCACCGCCGCCGGCGACCAGACGGGCGAACCGGTCGGGCACGCCGCTCCCGCCATGCCCACCAGCGGCTTCATGGAAGGCAGCATCGCCATCGGTCTGGTCATCGTCGAGGGGCCGACAGCCGATCTCCAGTTCACCGCCGCGGAACGCACCAAGGTCGTCGCGGAGGTCCAGAACGGGCTGTCCTGGTATGCAACCACCAATCCCGCCGCGGACCTCACCTTCAGCTACGACATCAGGATCGTCCGGATCTCGACGCCCGCGAACCCCGCCGCCGCCGATCTGGAGGCGCTCTGGCGGGATTCCGCCATGGGCCAGCTCGGATACACGCCGAACTTCGACGGGGTGTACGAGTTCGTCGACGATCTACGCGAGTTCCATGGCACGCGATGGTCCTACTGCGCGTTCGTCACCAAGTACCCATTGTCCGACTTCGCCTACAGCTCGGTCGGCGGCCCCCGGCTCGTCCTGTCCTACGACAACGACGGTTGGGGCCCGGACAACCTCGACCGCGTGTTCGCCCACGAGACCGGGCACATCTTCGGCTGCCCGGACGAGTACGCCGCCAGCGGTTGCGGCTGCGGTGGCGCCTGGGGACGGTTCGGGGCCCCCAACGGCAACTGTGACAGTTGCGCACCCGACAGCATGACCTGCCTGATGCGCTCCAACAGCTTCGAGATGTGCCGGTACACCCCGAGCCACATCGGCTGGGGCCGCGGGGTGGCTGGCAACCCGGTCCTGGTACAGGGCGACTTCGGCCAGGCCGGCAACTTCGAGCTGGTCGTGCCTTCCGCGTTCGCCGGCATGACCCACCTGTGGCGTGACAACGACGCCCCGGGCCTGCCCTGGCGGGAGCCGACCCAGATCGCGCAGGCAATCGGCCGGATCGACGCGCTCACCATGATCCAGAGCCGGCTCGCGGCCCCCGGCGCGCTGGAGGTGATCGCCCGGACCGGCACCTCGCTGGTGTTCCTCTGGCGCGACAGCGGATCGTCGCTGCGCTGGCACGAGCCCACCCAGCTGGTGAACGGCGCCGCGGGGATGCCGTCGCTGATCCACAGCCGGTTCGGCCGGCTGGGTACGTTCGAGCTGCTCGTCCCGGCTCCAGACGTCGGCCTGCTGTACCTCTCCCGTGACAACGACGTCGCCGGTTACCCGTGGAGCCGGCCCGTTCTCGTGGCGGCGAACCTCGGCCGGGTCGATTCGGTCAGCCTCATCCAGAGCAGCTTCGGCGCCGGCGGCCTGGGCGCCGGCAATCTGGAGGCCGTCGCGTCGGTCGGTGGCCGGCTCGTGCACCTCTACCGCGCCGATGACGGGCTGTGGCGGACCTCAGTGGTGTTCGCCGAAGGCACGGCCGGTAATCCCGTGCTCGTCCAGAGCCAGTTCGGCCGGATAGGCAACTTCGAGGTCGTCGCGCCATCCGCCGCCGGCGGCCTGGTCCACCTGTGGCGGGACAACGACGCGTCCGGCTTTCCGTGGAGCGCGCCGCGGGTGTTCGCCACCGAGCTCGGGCACGTCGACACGGTGACAATGATCCAAAGTTCGTTCGACCGGCATCTGGAGGTCGTCGCGAGAGTCGGCGACCGGCTGTATGCCATGGCGCGTACGTCGTCGGGGACATTTGACTGGTTGCCCCCCAGCCGGATCTTCTAGTCCGGCTGGCAGCCCGCCCGTGGACCGGGCCCCGGGGAATCACCCGGATTTCCGCCGGACCGGCGAAACCGATCCGGCGGGTCCGGGCGCTGCCGCTCGGGGGAAAGCCGATCGGCGGCGTCCCAGGGCATTCCCTCCCCCAGCCGCCGCTTGCCTGCCAGACGTGCGAGCCAGGCGTCGACGAAAAGGTTCTCCGTCGCGGTCAGGGTCTCGCGCAGGCCCGCCGGCACGGTGTGGGTGAACACGCCTACGACACCGGGCAGGCGGGCCAGCGCGTCGGCGCCCCCCGGCGGGGACACGACCAGGGCAAGCCGCGGTAGCAGGATCGCGGTGACCCGCGCCAAGCCGCGCAGCGTGCCGATCACCTGCCGCTGGTCGCTCCCGGCCGCTGCCGGCTCCGTGTCCCGGTCGCCTGGATCATCACCGGCGTCCTCGGGACCAGCAGGCCCGCGCGACGGCACAGACCCTGCCGACGCGATGACGACCAGCAGCTCCGGTGTGGGTTCGACCACGCAAACGCCTCCCGCCACACCCCACATCTGGGCAACCATATGTCGCATAACAGTAACGCACAGCTGTCCATACACCGTCAGCGCACCCGGACAGCGCCGGACAGCG
>NZ_CAKJTR010000144.1:8636-13838 GCF_917627355.1 Protofrankia sp. Cj3
CGGACCACGAACGGCCCTCAGCGACGCACGCACGATCCCGCCCGGTCACCGTCCGCACGGCAGCCGAGCGTGCCGACACGACATCGAGCGTTCACCGGGCGACTGGCCCATCATGAGCTCGGAGCCTGATCGCGTCCAGCGCCCAGGACCCGCCCCGACCTGAAACGGGTGTTCCCGCCATGACCGAACGACTGGCCCTGTTCCCGCTGGGAACCGTGCTGCTCCCTGGTCTCCTGCTCCCCTTGGAGATCTTCGAGCAGCGCTACCGTGTGCTCGTCGCCGACCTGCTGGACCTTGCCGCGGGCGAACCGCGCCGCTTCGGAGTCGTCGCCATCCGCCACGGGCGGGAGACCGGGACGGACCGCATACCGGTCTTCCACGAGATTGGCTGCACCGCGAACCTCCGCCGGGTCGACCCACATGCCGACGGACGTTTTTCGATCGTTACCTCGGGCGGAGCAAGGTTCCGGGTGCTCGCGGTGGACCAGACCAGCCGCCCCTACCTCATGGGTGACGTGGAGTACCTCAGCGACGGCATCGGTGACGCCCAGGAGGCGGCCGCCCAGGTCCCCGTCGTGGCGAAGCTGCTCCGCGACTACGCCGCCCGGCTCGCCACCTCCCGGGCCGCCGAGATCCGGCTTCCCGATCTTCCCGATGATCCCCGGATGTTGTCCTATGTGGTCGCGGCCTCGATGGTGACCCAGACAGCCGAACGCCAGGCGCTGCTCGCCGCGCCCGACGCCGCGGCCCGGTTGCGGGCCGAGCGGACAATTCTCCGCCGTGAGCTCGGGCTCCTCGAACGGTTCACCGCCATCGCCTCTGACGAGCACATCCGGATCACCCCCAGCGCGAACTGAACAGTGGGCGGCCCCGCCCGCGGCTGTCCTTCTCAGCCCGTCGGATCAGCCGGCCGGCCCGCTCCACCACGCGACCTCAGCGAGACCGACAACCAGCTCAGGATCGCGAGCGTGAACAACGACACGCTGGGCAGGACGAGCAGGAAGCCGGACGACCGTAACCGGAAGTCGACAAGCTGGACGGCAAGATCACCAGCCTCGTGCGGAAGCTGCGCGATGACCCGCGCGGAACGCAGCCCGTGGCCGATCCAGCTGGCCAGCACGGACCCGGCGATCCCGCCCAGCGCGAGTCCCACCGGAACCGGCCAGCCTCCGTTGCGGCCCCGCCAGAACGCGAACGCTCCCCCGGCCAGGCCACCGACCCCGCAGATCATGGCGAAGTACACGTCAGCCCCGGCCTGAGCGCCGAAAGCGAGCTCGCTTCCGTCAATCGCGGCCCGGACATCCAGACGCGGAGCCGCCGCGGCCCAGAGCAGTCCGAGCAACAGCCCAGCGGCGGCCATGGCAACCGCGCACACGACACCGGTGAGGATCTCGGCCCGTCCCACCGCCCAGAAACGGTAGCCACGGTCAGTGGTCACGTACGGGTCATCCGAATCGGCGGCGACCCCCCCGAGAGCGCGCGGCCGCGGAGCCTGGGGTGAGCCCGGCGTTCCTGCATCGTGCGCGTCCGGCAACGGCTTTGTCACCATTCATTTATCGCTGACATCTGTGGCATCCATGATATTTGTGACATTCGCGGCCTTTTGGGGCTCTGCCCGGACCGACGGCAGCGTGGCAGGACGCCTTCTGGGCATCGATCCGCGCGGCCGACGATCCATCAGGCACGCGCTAGCCCCGGGCATTGCCGGCACGCCGCAGCGCCATGCTGGCCGCGGTCAGCGTGATGACCGCGACCACCGCGCACACCAACAGGTCCGCGGCGGCCGCGGCCCAGTCGACGGACGGGCGGAACGCGGCGGCCAGCACATCCACCGCGTACGTGCTGGGCACCAGGTCCCGTAGCACGTTGGCTCCGGCGGGCAGCCGGTCCGCCGGGATGATGCCCACGAACAGCACGACACTCATGCCGACCTGCCCGGCGACGGTGGCCAGTTCCTGCCGTGGGGCAAGCAGGCCGATCGCGGCCCCGATACCGGCGAGCGAGGCGCCCGCCAAGGCGGCCACCGGTAGCAACAGCCACAGGCCCGACAGCGGAAGGTCAAAGAGCAGCGCGCCCACCACGGCCGTGATGACCGTCCCCGGCACCGCGAACGAGGCATAGGACGCGGCGGTGCCGAGGACCACCGCGCTGCCGGGAATCGGCAACGTCAGGTAGTAGTCGAGCGCCCCGGCCGCGCGCAGCGCCCCGAAGCGCTGCGCGAGCAGGTTGAGCGCGACGAAGGCCACCACCAGCACGGTTGACCCCGCGACCACCTGTTCGCTGGTTGTTTCGTTTCCGGTGTCGACGACCCCCCGCAGCAACAGCATGATCCCGAGGGACTGGAAGGCCGCGACGAACAACAGCGGCACCCGGGCCACCCGCCCGCGTGCAAGCTGACCGGCGTAGACAGCGCGCAGCGCCGGACCGAAGCGGGTGCTGGGTGGCAGCAGCACAGCGCCAGCCACGGTCACGGCGGCACCCACCGTGCCGCCGTCCTGACCGGTACCGCTCTGACCAGCACCGCTCTGAGCCAGGGATGGCTCACCGGTGGACTGGGATATCGCGTTATACGCGGCGGCGGTCATGTGCGCTCCAGGGTGCGGGACGCGCCACCAAGGGCAAGGTAGACATCCTCAAGGGACGGCGTCGCCAGGGTGAAGTCGTCGAGGGCGGCGAAGGCCGGACCGGCCGTGAGCCGCGCGAGTGCCTCGCGCGCGTCGGCCGCGGTCATCCGCGTGCTCCACCGGTGACCGGTGATCTCAGCGTGCTGGGCGAGCCGCACGATGGTCGGGTCATCGCGCGGCGGCTCGGACCGCCAGACCAGATCCAGCCGGACGTCCCCGCTCACCGACGCCTTGAGCCGCCCGGGAGTGTCACAGGCGATCACCCGGCCGGCGTCGAGGACGGCGACACGGTCGAGGACCGTCTCCGCCTCCAGGACGTTGTGCGTGACCAGCAGCACGGTGACGCCCGTGGTGGCGCGGCGCCGTTGCAGCGCCGACCACACCGCCCGCCGGGCCGTCGGGTCCAGCCCGGTCGTCGGTTCGTCCAGGACGAGCACCTGGCGGTCGCCGACCAGCGTGCAGGCAACCGCGGCCAGCCTGCGTTGGCCACCGGACAGGTGCCGCAGCGGCCGGCTCGCGATCGGCGCCAGCCCGAGCTCGTCCATGACGGCTGTCCGGGCCGCCCGGGAAGCGGCGCGGCCCAGCCCGCGCAGGCGGGCGGTCGTCTCCACCGCGACACCCACCGGGAGATCCGCGAGGGCCGTGTCAGCCTGACCGAGATAGGCCGCCAGCCGGGGCGGGATGTCCGGCCGGGCGACGATGTCCCACCCGAGCATCTCGATCGACCCTGCGTCCGGCCGGATGAGCCCCATGAGCTGGCGCACCAGCGTGGTCTTCCCGGCCCCGTTCGGCCCGAGGACGCCGAACACCTCGCCCCGCTCGATGTCGAGGTCGAGGTCGCACGTGGCGAGGACGGCACGCTCACCGACGCCGTGCCGGCGGGTGAGCCCACGCACGGCGTAGCTCAGCACGCGGCCCATTGTCGCAGCCCACGCGCATGGGGGTGGCCGGAGGGCGGGCGCGGGATATGCCCGCTGCCTGTCCCGGCCACGTTCAGCACTCGCCCTTCGCCGGCCGGCGGGCCTGACCGTGGGTCCGGACCCGCAGCGAGCCCAGTATCCACAACGCCTCGACCCCGTCCTTCCAGGTCAGTTTCTTCCCGTCCGCCCGGGTGCGGGCCTTGTAGCTGATCGGCACCTCGAACGGCCGGATACCACGGGCGAGCAGCTTGGCTGTCACCTCGGCCTCCATCCCGAAACCGACCCGGACGACGTCCAGCTCGCGGTACAGGCTGAGCGGCATCAGCTTGAAACAGGTTTCCAGATCGGAAATGTAACTGTCGAACAGGATGTTCGCGGCAAGCGTAACCGCCTTGTTGCCCATCACATACCAGAACGAGTACGCGGTGTTGCTGCTGAACGTCCTCGAACCGTAGACAACCTGGGCCTGGCCAGCGACAACCGGCTCGAGCAGCGCCGGGATCTCTTCGGGCGCATACTCAAGATCCGCATCGCAGATGACGAGGTAGTCACCGGTTGCGAGCTGGCTCGCGGCCCGGACCGCCGCGCCCTTGCCACGGTTCACGGCTTGGTGGACGACAACCACTCGCTGATCATCGATGCCGTCGAGAATCGCCCGGGTCCCGTCCGTGCTGCCGTCGTTGACCACTACGAGCTCGACCTCGCAGGGGTAGCTGACATCAAGCACCCGCTTGACCGCGGACGCGAGTGTGGCCTGTTCATTGAACACCGGCATCAAGACAGAAAGCTTCACATTCGCGAACATTACGCCGTGATCATCCGCTGGCCGTTGACCACCACTGTCGGGTGGCGCCAGGCCGCAGGCTCGACCAGGGGGTCCGCGGGGAGCCCGACCACGGCCGCGTACGCTCCCGCTTCGATACGCCCCGACGGCCGCTGGCCGTCAAGCCCGGCTGCCCGCGCCGCGCCGGAGGTCGCCGCGCGCAGCGCGCCGAGGCGGCCCAGCCCGGCATAGGCCAGCCGGTCGAGTTCCCGGGGATCGACGCCGGGCGGACGGTTACCCGCGCCGCCCGCATCGGTACCGTAGATCAGGGAGACACCGGCGCGATGGAGCAGCGCCGCGTTGCGCCCAGGCACGGGGCCGGCCCCGGAGTGACACTGCAGGGTCGACACCACCGGCACGCCAGCGGCGGCGATCCGGTCGACGGTCTCGGGCGGCAGCGGCTCCAGCGGGACGTGGGCGAGCTCATCCACGCCCGCCCGCAGCGCCAGCTCCACCGCTGCGACGGTCAGCGCGTGCGCGATCACCGGTAGCCCGGCCGTATGCGCGGCTTCCAGCACGATCGCGAGCTCGTCGTAACGCAGTGGCGACCGCCCAGGCCGCGCCGGGCCCGCAACGTCCCCGAGACACACCTTGATGAGATCAACACCGTCCGCGATGAGGCTGGTGACGACTTTGCGGGCCGCGGCGGGGCTGTCGGCCACAGCCAGCGCGTCGAGCGGGTCCTGTCCGGCCCCGTTCCGGCCAGCCGGGTCGTCTCGGCCCGGCATAACGCCGTTCGACCCGCCCCGGCCCCCGCGCGCCCGGTCCGCGGCCGGTGGGTCCGCCGTCATCTCGCCCTCGGCCCCGCGGCCCGCCGCGCGGCGAAACACCAGCC
>NZ_CAKJTR010000145.1:0-12153 GCF_917627355.1 Protofrankia sp. Cj3
GTGCGGACACGCCCGCGCTGGGTTGCGACGCACGGTCGAAAGGGGAACGGCGTGTCGACGCCGCTGAAAATCGTCAGCAGCACCGGGGAAGTGATCATAACAGGCGACCGGCCTTTTGTGGTGGGCCGGGGAAAGGGCTCCGACCTGGTGTTGATAGATCGCCAGGTCTCGCGCCGGCACGTGGTGATCACACGCACCGATACCGAGTGGACCGCACAGGACGTCAGCTCCTACGGGACCTGGGTGGATGGACAACGGGTCAAGCAGGTTGCCGTGCAGGGAGAGATACGGCTCCGGCTCGGCGCGCCCGACGGCCCCGAGCTCGCGGTTCTGCCCGTCCTGCCGGACATACCACTCCCACCGGACATACCGAGCATCACGGAACCACCGAAGTTCGATCCGCGCTCGGAGATGTCGACAGTCTGGCGCAGCAGCCCCGAGTACGAACGCGACCGGCAGACGACCGCCACGGGACCCGACGGCGCGGCGCGGCTGGAACGCGAACACGGCCGGCGGAACACCTATCCGCTGCGCCGGGGGACGATGTCGATAGGACGGTCCAACGACAACGACATCGTCGTGGCGGACCTGCTGGCCTCCCGGCGCCACGCCGAGATTTTCGTCGGCCAGAGCGGGGTACATGTCGTCGATCTCGACTCCGCGAACGGAACGTTCCTCAACGGACGGAAGATCAGCCGCGAGGCGGTCGCCCAGCGTGACATCATCGCCGTCGGGCATCATCTTTTCCAGCTCGAAGGCGAGACCCTGGTCGAATACCTCGACTCCGGGGACGTCACCTTCGAGGCCGACGGCCTCAATGTCTTCGTCAAGGACATGCAGATCATGCATGACGTGAGCTTCCGGCTGCCCGGCCGGGCGCTGCTGGCCGTCATCGGCCCCAGTGGCTCGGGCAAGTCCACCCTGCTGAACGCGCTGACCGGTTTCCGGCCGGCCGACAAAGGCGCCGTCCGCTATGCCGGCCGGGACATGTACGCTGAATACGGCGAACTGCGCCGACGAATCGGGCATGTGCCGCAGGACGATCTTCTCCACACCACGCTGACGGTCCGCAAGGCGCTGGAATACGGCGCGCGGCTGCGCTTCCCCCCGGACACCACAAAGGAGGAGCGCCGGGAACGGGTCGACGAGGTTCTCCACGAGCTGGGCCTCCAGGAGCGCGCGGATGTCCCCGTGCGGAATCTGTCCGGCGGGCAGCGCAAACGCACCAGTGTGGCGCTGGAACTACTGACCAGACCAACACTGCTGTTTCTGGACGAGCCCACCTCCGGCCTCGATCCCGGCATGGACCAGAACGTGATGGGCGCCCTGCGGACGCTGGCCGACGATGGCCGGACCATCGTGGTGGTGACCCACAGTGTCGCACAGCTCGATATCTGCGACTACATTCTTGTCCTCGCCAAGGGCGGGCGTACCGCTTACTTCGGCCCGCCGGGAAACGCGCTCACGTTCCTCGAGAAGGACTCCTGGCCGGACGTCTTCCAGATGTTGGAAAGCGCGGTACCAACCGAGCTGGCGGACCGGTTCCGGCACTCCGAGTACTTCGTCCCGGCGTCGGTCACCGCACCGCCCGCGCGCCCGACACC
Organism: Protofrankia sp. Cj3; assembly: GCF_917627355.1. NCBI lineage: Bacteria > Bacillati > Actinomycetota > Actinomycetes > Frankiales > Frankiaceae > Protofrankia > Protofrankia sp. Cj3. The sequence continues at coordinate 1,605 of NZ_CAKJTR010000145.1, forward strand.
AGCGGCGCTGCCGAGCGCGCGGCAGCAGTCCGTCTTCTCGCAGATAGCGACGCTGAGCCGCCGCCAGCTGAGCGTCATCGCCTCGGACCGGTCCTATCTCTGGCTGATCGCGGCATTTCCGTTCCTGCTGGGCATACTGCCCCGGGTCGGACCGGCACCACACCGCCTGGACCCGTTACCCAACGGCATACCGAACGTCGATGCGCAGATGCTGCTCATCGTGGTCGTGCTCTGCGCCTGTTTCATGGGAATGGCAAACTCAATCCGGGAGATCGTCAAGGAGAAGGCAATCTACCGGCGGGAACGCGCCATCGGCCTGTCGATCACCGCATACCTCGGGTCGAAGATCGTTGTTCTCGTCATCATAACCGCCCTGCAGAGCATTGTTTTCGCCATCATAGGAATGACCAACCGCACGCCGCGCCAGGCGGTCGTGCTCAGTTCCCCCATGCTGGAGGTCATCCTGGCGGTGGCCATGATCTCGATATCGTCCGCGATGCTCGGCCTGGCGATTTCCGCCTGGGTCGACAACGCGGACAAGACCATGCCGCTGCTGGTGATGACCACCATGTCACAGGTCGTCTTCAGCGGCGGGCTCGTCCCGCTGGAAGGCAAACTGGGCCTGCAACAGATCGGCTATCTCATGCCGGCCCGCTGGGGCTACGCGGCGATCGCGTCCTCGGCGGACCTCAATGATGTGGTGAAACTCGGCAACGTGCCCTTCTCCCGCGGCCCGGTCGATCCGCTGTGGGTGCATGCCGCGCACATCTACCTCACGGACATCGTGGCGGGCTTCGCTGTCGGCTGTCTGGCCGTGGCCGCCTGCGCGCTGTTACTACGGCGTCTCGATCCCAAGGCGGGCACGCGCCGGGGCAAGCTGACCAGCGGAAGAAAGACTTCGTGATCCATGGGCTACCCAACCGTCCGCGGCCTCGCGCGCACATGCCATCCAGAGCCCTCCGCCGCGGTCACGCTGATCGCCGCCGCCCTCGCGGCCTCCTCCGGGCGGTCGGTGGCAGGTGTCGTCGCGGTGGCCCTCGCCGTGGGCACCGGCCAGCTGTCGATCGGATGGAGTAACGACTACTTCGACCGTGCCCAAGACTCGTCCAGCGGACGGGAGGACAAGCCGGTGGCGCTCGGCGCCCTGCCAGCCCGGACGGTGGGCGTTGCCGCGCTGGTCAGTCTGCTGGCGTGCGTACCGCTGTCCCTGCTGTCCGGGTGGCGGGCGGCCACCGCGCACCTGATCGCGGTCGCCCTGGCCTGGCTGTACAACATGGGGGTGAAGGGCACGGCGGCGTCGCTGATCCCGTTCGCCGTCGCCTATGCGCTCCTGCCCGCCTTCATCGTCCTCGGGCTGCCGGGCCATCCGCGGCCCGCCTGGTGGCTGCTGCTCGCCGGTGCCCTGCTGGGCTGCGGGGGGCACTTTGCCAACGTTCTGCCCGACCTCGCCGAGGACCTGCGCGCCGGTATGCGCGGCGTGCCGCACCGGGTCGGGGCGCGCTGGTCGTTGTGGCTGGCCGTGGCGCTGCTCGCCGCCGCGTCCGTGGTAATCGCTTTCGGCCCGGGGTCATCGGTCGGTCCGGCGGCGATCGCGGGGCTCGCCGTGACCGGGGCCGCCGTCGCCGCGGTACTGGTGAGCGTGCCGGTACGGCATCCCGGGCCAGTGACCGCTGGCGCATCCGCCGAACCGGACCAGCGGGATCTTCAGGGAACAGCAGAAGAATTCGGCAAATCGGGAGAATCCGACCAGAATGATTCGCGGCCGATCGGACGCGGAGCTTTTCGGGTCGTCCTCGCGGTCGCGCTCATCGATGTGGCGTTGCTGGTGGCAGCCGGGCCCAATCTGGTCTGAACACGCCTGAATGCACCCGAACGCACCTGAACACGTCAATGCGGAAACCAGCGACCAACCCGAGCCCAGCATGGTTCGCATGTCAAGCCCCGGTACGCATAATATCGGCGGCATACGGTGACTTATAACAGACATGACGAAATCGTCATCGAGTCAACGTCGCCGGCTCACCATGCGCATTATAAGGCGGACACGCAGAGAGCGTTGATCGACATCGGCTGGCAAAGGCGGTGTCCGGACTGGTCCGTCACACCCGTCCGAAGCCACTTTCGCCAGCCCAGGCGTCCGGGTTCCGCACGCCGTCGACGGACGACCTCTACTTTGTTCTCGGTGTATGGAGGGGTAACGCCGGATGTCCAGCCAAGCACAAACAAACGCGAGTGCCATCGTCGGGCCGAAACCGCCGGCGTCCCTGCCGCGAACGGCCCGGCCACCACGGCAGCGGCAGCAGGCCGCGCCGGAAGCCACGGGCACCAACCGGATGCACACGGCGGTACTCACCGGGCAGGGCATGGCGTTCCCGCCGGCAATGGACCAACAAGCGTTGTGGGACGATGTGTTCACTCGTCGTTACAACGGAAACCGGACCGCGCGAAGGATTTTCCTCGGCTGCGGCGTGAGCACCCGCCATGGCGCGGTCGATCCCCGGACGGAGGATGTCAGCGCGTGGACCACCGGTGCCCGGATGCGCCGGTACGTCACCGCGGCACATCCGCTGGGCCGGGAGGCGGTCGTCGGCGCGCTCACCGACGCCGGCCTGCATCCCGCTGACGTCGGCCTGTTCGTCGTGGTCTCCTGCACCGGCTACGCGACCCCAGGGCTCGACATCACGTTGGCCACCGAGCTCGGGATGCCAGCCAGCACCCAGCGGCTCCTCATCGGCCACATGGGCTGTTACGCGGCGCTGCCCGCGCTGTCGACCGCCACCGACTACGTGCGTACGCGGGGACGGCCCGCGGTGGTCCTGTGCATCGAGCTGCCGTCGCTGCACGTACAGCCGTTCGCGCCCGGGGCGGAGAACGATGTCGAGCAGATCGTCGCGCACGCGCTGTTCGGGGACGCCGCCTGCGCCCTGGTGCTGGAACCGGATGTCTCCGGTGGGCTGGAGGTCATCGACACCGAGGCTGTCACCGACCCCTCGTCGGCGTCGCTGATGACCTGGACGGTCACCGACCACGGCTTCCGGATGAGCCTGTCGGCAAAGGTGCCCGACAGGCTGGCGCTGCACGTCGAGAAGACGACCGAGGAACTGCTCGGCCGGCACGGACTCGGCGTCGAGGACATCGCGGGATGGGCGATACACCCCGGTGGGCCACGCATCGTGAGTGTGGTCGCGGAGAAACTCGGGTTACGCGCCGACCAGACCGCCGCAACCCACGAGATCCTTGACATCCGCGGCAACTGCTCGTCGGCGACAGTTCCGCTGGTTCTCCAGCTGATCCGGCGCAAGGGGCAGCTACGCCCCGGCGACCCCGTGGTGGCGATGGCCTTCGGCCCAGGCCTGACTCTGTGGAACGTGCTGCTGAAAGCACGGTAAACGCCTGCCCGGGATGCCTGCGCGAGTTCAAACGGTCGTAGCGACGCTCCGATAGGATGATCTCGGTAGTGTCGACAGACTGGACGGTAGCTGGCTTCGCACGAGCTGTTGAAGATCGAGGAGCGGGAGACTGTCTCCCGGGAACTGAGCCGGCACAAGTCGGCGCGGTATATCGGGCAGCTACTCGGCCGGCACCACTCAACAATATCTCGGGAGATCGACCGTAACGGCGGCGCGACGGCATATCGTGCGGTCGAGGAACCCCGGGAAGCCGCCATGACCGAGTCCCGGGTGGAGGAGATCGTCCGACGGGTCCTCCGCGAGTCGGCCTGAGCACACCCTCCGACATCACGGTGTGGCGACGGAGCGATCCGTCAGCCAGGGACGTTCGCCATCAGGCCGTTGAGGTAGAGCGACTCTGAACATGTCGAGGGCGGAGGCATGTCTGGTGGGGTACCGGCCTTGCGGCAGGTTACTGTCATGGTCACCCGGCCTTTGGCCGGTACCCGGATCGGTGTGACCGAGTGGTAGTCTTGGTCGCGGAAGTTTTCCAGCGCGTACGGGATCACTTTCTCGCCGTTGGCGCTCACGGTCAGCGTGCCTTCGTCACCCTGCGGGTTGGCGACGAGGTAGTCGGTGAGTAGGAAGATCTTGCCGTCGGGTATGACAAATTCCCCCTCGGCTAAGCCGCCAACCTTGGTCCGGAGTGGAATAGATTTTGCCACCTGCTCCGCGCCATCGGTGAGCTGCGCGTTGCCGATACCCTTCGAGGGAGTACCTGACGTCGGTTCGGACGATGGCTTCGATGCTGGTGGCGGTGGTGGTGCACCGCCCTGTGACTGCTGTCGGTCCACCGCGGCTTGGGCCGCCTGGTTTGCGGCCTGCTGGACCTTGCCATCAGCCGCTTCCCGGGCGGCCGAGCGCACTGTCGGCCGGAGTAGGCCGAACCACAGCGCGATCAGCGCCAGCAACAGTGCCAACAGCAACGCTAGCAGTTTGAGCAGCCATGCGGACAGGACCGGCCGCTGGATGAACGTACCGCTGAGAGTGACGACGGCATCGTCCTCGCCCCTGACCTGGGTCTGGAACGGCATGCGCCGGGGCTCGCCGCGCCACAGCAGCCGCTTGGCCCGCGCCACGACGACCCCGTCGGACAGCCCGCCCGGATCCAAGACCGCCGTAGCCGGCCGGAGCGCGAGCTTGAGCTGCTCAGCACTGTCGCTGGCGCTGAAATCGAGGTCCTCGCTCCGGTTGCCGCGGTTCTCCGTCTCGAGGCGGTACCGGGCCCGGCGGCGACCGGAGTGCACCTGAGGCCGCAGATCCGCCGAGAGCTGTGAGAACGGCAGGATGGTGAGGGTGCCTTCCTCGACGGATGCGTCGGGGTGTTCCGATGGGATCACACGGATCCCGAACGGCATGTCGCCAGCCGGGACCTGTGACGAGCGCGGGGGCCGGAAGGTGATCGTCACCGTCTCCGCTGTACCCGGGTACAGCGACAGCGTTGGCGGATCGATGCTCGCCCACTCCGCCGGTACACCGACGATGTCGAACCGGTACGCCTCGACGATGTCGACCGTGTTACGGACGATGATCGAAACGTGTGCCTCACCACCGGGCATGACGGCGACCGAGAGGCGAGCCAGACTGGCCGATGCGCTCATGCCGGTCGACGGTAGGCGCCCGCAGCCCCACCGCCACCTGCCGTGGGGGAACCGTCATGGGCGGACTTATTGCCCGATTGGTCCCTATTACGTGCACGCGAAGCGTGTCCCGGCACAGTATGGCCGGTGTGTGCCCGATCGGGCACACACCGGCAGACGGTCGGCCCGACCTGCGGATCTCGACGCGTCAGTGACATGTGGAACAGGTGCCCTTGAAGGCACTGCCGATGGGAGGCCTACAGATGGATCGTGTGCCGATCTGCGTCCATGCCGAAGACGTGATCTCACGGCTGGGCATGGTGAGCCAGATCCGCACCCGCCCGGAACTTCTCGTACTCGAACCTGGAGAGGAGCACAACGCCGCCGTTGTGCTGGTCGTCACGGACAGCCTCGACGACGAGGCCGCTCGCGCGCTGCGCCGGCTGCACCGGATGGTCTCGGCGAAGCTCGTGCTCGTCCCGGCGAAGATCGATGAAGCTGATCTGTCCACGGTGGTCGAGTGCGGGGTTGTCGGCGTTGTCCGCCGCGGCGAGGCGACCCCTGAGCGGCTTGTCGATGCGATCTCCTCGGCGGTACGGGGAGAAGGTGCGCTGCCCGCCGATCTGCTGGGCCGGTTACTGGACCAGATGGGTCGGTTGCAGCGTCAGGTGCTCACTCCGCGGGGCCTGACGTTACTTGGCCTGACCGCTCGCGAGATCGAAGTGTTGCGTCTGGTGGCGGACGGCTTCGAGAACCGCGAGATCGCCGGCAAGCTGTCGTATTCCGAGCGCACGGTCAAAAATGTGTTGCACGACGTCACCACCCGGTTGCAACTGCGTAACCGCACGCACGCGGTAGCGTACGCGCTGCGCCACGGCCTGCTCTGACAGCGCTCCGGTCGGGTTGCCCGAATGGACAACCCGACATGCCCGGGGCTGTGCCCGTCCGGCCGCTGATGCGTCGGCCGGGCACGCCCAGAATCCAGCATGAACGGGCCCGCGCGTGGCCCGCCGGTCGTCGTTTCGGCACAGACGCCGACATCGTGCCGCACAGTCGTCCCCATCCCGCCGCATGCCTGTCGAGGTCCGGTTGCGACGCAAGACCCGAATGCCCACCGTGGCGGCCGCAGTGACGTCGGTCGCGCTCCTCGTCTCCGGCTTGGCCGCGTCCGCAGCCCCCTCGGATGGCCCGTTGGAGGTTCCGCCCGTACCGCACACGGCGCCTGTCGCCGAGGAACGCATCGCGTACGCTGGGACCCAGCACCGCAGTCTCGGCATGGTTGGTGTTCAGGGCTCGGGGGCCGTGTCGGCGCCGTTCTTCCCGGTCGGCCCGGACCATTATGACGAGCAGGCGTCGGCCCGGGGGGACGCGGTGACCTGGGTGAGCCGGCGTGACACGGCCACCGGCGAGGTGTACCTGCGCCGTGGCGACGGGCCGGTGAGCCGGCTCACAACCAACACCTTCGCCGAGGAGCACCCGACCATCTCCCCGGACGGCACCCGCGTCGCGTTCGACTCCGGCGCCGGCCGCAACGGCGCAGGCCACGATGTCTTCGTGATCGGCGTGGACGGTACGGGGCTGTCCCGGGTCACCGATGGTGCCGGTGACAACACCTGGCCCACCTGGTCGCCTGACGGTGCGACCCTCGCGTTCGAAGGCCGCCGAGGCGGCGACACGCCGCAGGTGTACCGGATACCGGCTGCCGGCGGCAACGTCACCCAGGTGACCAACCAGCCCACGGGCGCTGGTCAACCGGCGTGGGACCCGAACCCGGCGCACGATCGCCTCGCGTACACGTGCGATCCACACAGCGACACCGACCAGAAGATCCACCTGTCGACGGCGGCCGGGACCGGGGACCGCCTGCTGCTGCCTGCGAACTGGCAGGGCCACGAACCAAGCTGGTCACCCGACGGCGAAACGCTGGCGTTCATGAGCCGTAGCCCACCAGCAGGAGGCGGACCGCTGGGCGACATCGACCTCGTCTACACCGCCGCACCCCGCGACAACCCCTGCGACTGCCAGGCGGAGCTCCGTCTCGCCGAGGACCGTCAGGTCAACCTGCCGACCTGGTACACGCCAACCGGCAGCCGTACGCCGTCGCTGCTGGTGACCCGGGACAGCGCCCCCGACCGGCACACCGTGACGTTGCAGGACATCCGCCCCGACGGCACCGATCCACGCGATCTGCGCCTGCCGATCCTGCGCGAGGATCCCAAGGCGGAACAGGACGCACGGTTCCTCTTCCAGCCGACCGACGGCGACCCGTGGACCGAGCGCCAGGTGTACTCGCCGGACGGGCGCCAGATCGCGGTCACCCGGTTCGAGACGGTCGCCGGCCGCCGGGTCGTACGCGTCTGGCTGGTCAACGCCGACGGCACCGCCCCGCGGCTGCTGCCGCTGGCCGACCGCGGACCCGGAGATATGGAGATCGATCCGGCGTGGTCACCGGACGGCAGCCGCATCGCTCTGGTGCGCACCACCTCCGGCGCCCGAGCACGGATCGTCGTGGCCGACGTGGCCACCGGTGACCTGCTGCTCCAGCTGCCGACACCGTCGGAATTCGCCGGGCTGGACGACACGCAGCCCGCCTGGTCACCCGATGGCGCCCTGCTGGCGTTCACCCGTGGCCGCTATACCGATGCCGCCAGCCGCACACACATCTGGACCGCGAACGCCGCCGACGGCCTCGACCAGCGCGACCTGACCAGCACGGTGTGCGGTACCGACTGCAACGTCGTCGACGACAGTGCCGCCTTCGCCCCGGACGGAGAGCGGCTCGCGTTCAACCGGGTCACCGACGGGCTGGTCCTGACCAATGTGGACGGTACGAACTGCCGGCTCCTCATGCCCGGGTCGGGCGCGTCCTGCGCGGCGCCGGTCCCTGCCCAGCCGGCCGGGCCGTTCCAACCCCGTGACGTGTCCTGGGCGCCGGATGGGCAGCGGCTCGTCTTCACCGCCCGCCGGGGGCGCGACGGCAACGCACCGGAGGCGTTGGATGTCTACGACGTCCGCACCGGCCATATCGAAGCGCTCACCCAGGACCTGCCCGGGCGGCAGAAGGAGCCGGCCTGGCAGCGGTCGGTCGACGTGTCCACGGCGCTGCTGACCCCACCGGCCGCCACGACGGTCGGCGGCCGGACGGCGTTCACGCTGTCGGTCACCGACCGCGGGCCCAGCCCCATGCCGGGGACCCGGCTCGACCTCACGGTGCCGTCCGGGCTGCAGGTCACCGGCCTGGTAACGGAGCAGGGCACCTGCACGCTCACGCCGACCAGCTGTGATCTGGAGGCCATCGGCGTCGGGCGGACGGTGACGGTGCGTGTCGAGCTGACCGGTGTGGCCACCGGTACGTTCCCGGTCAGCTGGTCGGTCGGCGGCGGGGTGACTGACGCCAATCCGGCCGACAACCGCGCCGGCACGCGGGTCGAGGTGATCGCCGCGGCACCGTCGGTGCCGGCCGACCCGTCGCTGACCGTGTCGGTCACGCCCACCCCGGCCTACGTCGGTGGAACCGCAACCGTGACCTACACGGTCCGCAACGCCGGTGGCCAGCCCGCGACCGGCCTGCGGCTGCGCCCGCAACTGCCGGCCGGTATCCCGGTGGCCGCCCCGGCGCCGGACTGCGCCGCGGACACCGGATGCCCGGTCCCTGACCTGGCACCTGGCGGTACGGCGAGCGTGACGATCGGACTGGCGCCGGACGCGGCCCTGTCCACGGCTGTGGCTGGCACGGTCACCACCACCGCTACCAACGCCGACCAGGCCAACGACACCGCCACGGCCCCGCTACGGGTCCTGCAGCCGCGTATCGTCGCGGTGCCGGCGATCGGTCCGCCCGGTTTCGTCACGTCAATACGCGGCACCGACTTCCCTCCCGGCGTATCGGTGAAGCTGGTCTGGGATGTCGGCATCACCGCGGCCGCGACGCCGACCGTACCCGGCCCGGACGGAAGGTTCATCGCGCAGCTTCTGGTCCTGCGCAAGGACCGCCTCGGGCCCCGGCTGGCGGTCGCGTCCGGCGCCGGCTTCTCCCCGGTGACCACGCCATACCGGGTGGTCCTGCCGGCGCAGCAGCCCCCGGGCCACGTCGACCGGCGGTGGTGACGCGATGATCCATGAGATAGACGAGGCCCTGCGCGGGCTCGTTAGTGACGAGGTGCTGGCCGGCAGCGGGGTGGAGGTGACCTTCGACGCGCCCACCAGGGAGTGGGCCGCCCGGCGCAACGCCCCGACGGTCAATCTGTTCCTGTACGACATCTGCGAGGACATGGCCCGGCGGCGGCAGGGCAGCATCACCGAGTACGACGAACAGGGCGTCACGGTGGCGCGGCATGACCCGCCGCGTTTCTACACCCTGTCGTACATAGTGACCGCGTGGACCAGCCGGACGCAGGATGAGCACCGGCTCCTGTCCGTCCTGCTCGCCAGCCTGATCCAGCAGGATGCCCTGCCGGCGGAGCGGCTGGCCGGCTCGCTCGCGGCGCTCGACCTGACCATTCCCATGACTATCGCCGTGCCCGTACCGGACCGGGCGCTCGCCGACGTGTGGAGTGCGCTCGGCGGCGAACTCAAACCCTCCCTGGATCTCGTCGTGGTCGCGCCGCTGTCAGCGAAGCGGGTGCTGGCCGACCCGGTGGTCGTTGACGGCATGCGGCTGCGGATCGCCGACTCCGACGGCGACCGCGAGGAGACCAGCGCGCTGCGTTACACCGACCCGGTCGCCGGAGGGAACATCACGGATGGCCAGGGCTCGGACACCCGCGACCCGGACTCCCGGGGGCCGCTGGCGACCGTCGGCACGCGCCGCACCCGGGGCACACCCCAGGACCGCCGCGACACTCATGACCCGGGCTTCCCGATCTCCGGCCGGCGGCGGTGACGGGCGCCGGTGTGCGCGCCGGCCCACACACGGCGCCCGACGCCGCGCCGGACCCGCTGCCCGACGCCGGGCAGAGCAGCCGGGCGTATCTGTTCGCCCGGCTCGGCCTGGTCGAGCAGCGGGTCCGGCGGGCCGTGGCCGCCCGCCGCCAGACCGATCCCGACCCCGACGACACCTTCCGGGGCCTGTATGTATCGGACGAGACCGCGTGGCGGCTGCTGGACGGCCCTGCGCTGGCCCCGCTCCCCGACGATGTCGACGCCGACCAGCTCACCGGCATCGAGGCGCTCGCTGACCGTGCTGGGCAGGACGGTGCCGAGCCGCGACTGCGCCGGCTCGCCCGCGACTTCGGCCTTGCCCCGCTCGACGTCGAACTGCTCCTGGTCGCCCTGCTCCCGGACCTCGACGCGCGGTTCGAGCGGCTGTACGGCTACCTCAACGACGATGTGACCCGGCAGCGGCCGACGACCGGCCTGGCGCTGGCACTGTGCGGGCTGTCCCCTGCCACAGCCGGGCCGCGGGGCCGCTTCGCCCCGTCCGCGCCGTTGCTGGCCGGTGGGCTGATGCGGGTCGAGGAGGAGGAGCGGCCGTGGCTGTCCCGGACGCTGCGGGTACCCGACCGGGTCACCAGCCACCTT
>NZ_CAKJTR010000146.1:0-5368 GCF_917627355.1 Protofrankia sp. Cj3
CACCATCCGGCCGCTCACCGCCAGTCAGCCAGATGCCACCGCTCTCTCCCCTGACAAACGGCTCAGCTGACCTGCACGATCACGCGGAGCGCTGTCCGTGTCTGGCCGTCGACACGGGCGCCGATCACGATCTTCTCCCCGGCCTTCACCGCCGATATATCCGCTTTGTTCTTGCCTCGGCGCACAATCGTGCTATCCGTGATCGAGTAGGAGACGGTGTATCCGTCATCGCTGCGGACGGTCAACGACGAACCGGACACCGCTGTCACGGTCCCCTTCTGCACATCGAACGTCTTGAACCCGTCCGCCGTCCGCGCCACGAACTCCCCGTGCACGCCTTTGTCCGCGAGCCAGGCGCGATGGCCTCGAGCATCAGACGCCACCTCCGAGATCGGGTCGGCGGTGGCCGTCGTGGCATTCGCGGCCGGTGTGACAGGCCCTCCCGAGTCGGCCAGTGCCACGGTCGCGGCGCTACCGGCCGCGATGACCGCAGCGCCCGCCATCGCGGCGAGCTTCGTTGCCATTGATATCCTCACGCCGTCACCTCCGTTGAACGCGGCCACCGTGGTCCGCGACACCGTCACCTTGCCGGGGCGCCGTGTGTCTTTCGTCAGAGAAATGTCAGAACTGTGTGAGAACCTGTCCGGGGCCGGGCCTTTGATCAGTATGCCGGAATGACGATCTCAAACACGCGCTACGAATGCCCGACAACAGGGGCGTGGATCAAGAAGCGGGATTGAGGTGCGTGCATCGCGCGGCGACGGAGGGATGCGCCGGAGCTTGTGGGGCGACCGAGGAGCCGGGGTACCTGTGCATCGCGCGGCGATGGATGGGCAGCGATGACGCGAGGTGCGCACCCCAGCCCCGCAATGCCGCATCCTCTATTGCCGGGCGCTCCAAGCCGGGGAGCCGCGGCCGAACTCCGGCCAACCGGGGAGGGCAAGGTCGCACTGCGCTGAATGCCGCTAAGCGGCGGTCCTGCTGATGTCAACATCGACAGGTGTCCCGTAAAAGCCAGCTGCCAGGTCAACGGCACCTGCCCCGTCGACGGACAGGTGGCCATCGCTCCGCCCGCGGGTGCCCCATGGCTTCCCCCGCCGCCGGGTCTTGCGAAAAGTGTCCGGGCGATAACCGACAGGACGGTTAGCCATGACAGAAAGTACGGCGCACGGTGCGGTAGGCAACACGGCGAGCAGCGGCGTCCAACGGGAGTCCCGGCAACGCGAACTCGGTAAGTTCCTGCAGGCCCACCGTGAACGAATACCCGGGCTACCACGAGAGGAAGTGGCACAGCTGTCCGGCCTGGGGCTCGCCTGGTACACCTGGCTCGAGCAAGGACGGGTAGCGGCTTCCCGACCGGTCGTCGAAGCTGTGGCGCGCACTCTGCGGTTGGACGATCATGCTCGACGGCATGCCCTGGCACTCGCGGGCCTGCACGCCCCGCCGCGCCGGGCGCGGCACACCCACGATCAACGCCATGCTGTGGCGCGGCTGCTCCAACCCGTTCTGGACAGTTGGCCGACCAGTCCCGCGCTGCTTCTGGACCACAGCTTCGACATCATCGGCTGGAACGACGCCTATGCGGCGCTGTGGACGGACCCCGGCCTCGTCGACGATCGGCGCCGGAACCTCCTGTATCTGATGGTCACCAGCCGGCTGCTCGGCAGCACGCTGCATGAGTGGGAAGCCGTGACCAAGGCTGTGCTCGCGCAGTTCCGCTCACGCGCCGACGGCGATTTCCAGGACGAACGTGTCCAGGAGATATTCATGCTGCTCGAGGCCGACAAGCCTGACCTGAAGCAGTGGTGGGAAAACCGGTCGGCACACGAGTTCACCAGCCGGAAGGTGACGGTCGCCACCGCGACCGTCGGGGAGATCCTTTTGATCATCTCATTGTTCCGTCCCACCGACGACCCGGATGCGACCATCCTGCTGCAGACCCCGGTCACCCCCACTGACCGGGACCGGGTCCGGCAGCTGACGGAACTGCCGGCACGGTGGGTCGGCAACGACCGGTCACACGGCTTCTACGACCATTAGGGCGTGTTTCGAAGGTCATCTGTCCGGCTCGCCGCGTCCAGGCGGCCCCTGGCCGCGGCTCCCTGATCGAACGGCGGCTTCCGGAACACGCCGTAGAATGTACGGATCAGCCCAGCCAGCGGCGGTGCCGCCGCCGGGATGCCGCCGGCCAGAAGTCGATGAAATCCCGTTCCGCGGTCCGCGCACGGCATTCCTCCAGGCCCAACAACAGCCCAAGCGTGAACGCGGTCGGCTTGCCGGCATCCGCGGCCGCCGTGCCCCACCCACGAAGCAGCCCTTGTGCGACGGTGGCATCCTGATGTGTGCCGAGCAGCTCCTGGATCTGCTCGGCCAGCCTGGCGAGCTCCACCGCGTCGGACCCGAAGAGCGGTACGGCTGTCTCGGCCGCGTATCGCAAGCGCTTCGCCTGCTTGCGGGCGCTGTGCAGCTGGATGTCCCGCTCATGCCCGGACGGCGTGGCCAGGGCCGCGGCGACCTTGCGAGTCAGCCGACGATCGGCGCGTCCGATCAGCTGCGGGACAGCGATACGCGCGGGCTGCGCTGCCGGGCCACGCAGCGGTCCGGCAACCACTACCTGTAGATCAGCGATGAGCGTCAGGTAACGCTCGCTGCGCAGCATCGCCAAGGTCTCGCCGCGAGCCTCAGCCTGGCCCGCGAGCAGCTGGCTGTCAATCGTCTCGACGACCGGACCGCGCACCAGCTCACCGGGCAGTTCGGCCATCCGCCCGTCGAAGTACTCGACCATCACCTCGCAGTCGCGGGCCGCGGACAGCGCACCGGCCAGATCGCGTAGCTCCCCGTCCAGGTGGCTGCCGACCGCCGGGTCGAACATCGGCGCGAAGGTACGCAGCGTGCTGCGAAACCGGCGGGTCGCCACCCGCATCTTGTGCACGGCATCCGGTGCGTCCAGGCGCACGCGGGGATCGGTGGCGAGCAGCACCTCCACCTGGGCCGCCAGGTAGGCCCGAACCACCTCGCCGGCCGGCGACTTCGGCCGCAGCCTGCCCCGGGACGGCGCCGCCGCGGATCGCCGTTGGTTCGCCAGCGTCGGCCCCAGCGCCCGCGCGAGTTTGGACGGCTCCAGGGCCTGGGACGCGCCAGCCGCCGACAGGGTAGCGCCGACCCTGTCCAGCAGGCTGTTCTCACCAGCACCGACACGTTCGACCTCGATCTCGCGCCACTCACGGCGCCGCGGGCGCGCGGTGTTCCCGCCGAGAGTCTGGGAGCTGACGCAGTCGTCAACCACCTCGGCGAGATCAGCTCCGGTGGCATCGCGGAGGCGAATCGCCGTGCGGCTCGTGACCAGCCGCGCCACCGGTTGCAGCGGCGCACCGCGCAGGTGGACGGATACCAGCTCCACCAGCTCAGCGGGCGGAACGCTGTCTGCCCAGCCGTTGGCTGGTCCGGCGGCGGCGTGAGCGACGGCGGACACTTCCGGTACTGGATCAGCCGCGACCGGCAGCTGGCCGCTCCTTCCAGCCGGATCATTCGCCCCGTCGACGCCGTCCGCAACCGAGTAAAGGGGGCGCTGGATCTCGGTACGCTCACCAGTTTTGATCGGCAGCTTCAGGTGCCAGCCCTCGTCGTGCCCTCCGGTCCGCCGCCGGAATGTGATCTTATTGTTGGCCAGCCGAAAATCGTCGGAGTCATAGTAGACGGCTTCCAGGGTGACCGTTTCCGGCTCGGTAACGCTAGTGACTCCTTGCAACTGATCCAGCGCGGGAAGCACGAAGGCTGGATCGACCGCGAACTTACGTTCGACTTCCCTCAGTTCACTGCCCATGCCGTGCCCTTTCATCACATCCGACCGAAGCATCACCATCAACGGATGACAATAATCTCGCTGCCGGCGACAATTCGATCACGCTAATCGCACACAATAAACGACAAAAAGATAACCGTTGTTCAACGAATGTTAACTACCTTGTCGCCCCGATGCCCGCTTCGCCACCTGCCGCGATGTCTGCTTCGATGCCCACCCCAACGCCCGCGCCCAACAAGATCATGGCTGGGGGAGCCAGGACACCTTGCCGACCAAAATCACATAACCGACAAAAGCAACTGAATCGATCAGGGAATGAGCTACGACAAGTGGACCGATCCGCCCGTGACGTTGATAGATCCGACCGAACAGCAGGCCCATAAGTAAATTAGCGACAAAACCACCGAAACCCTGATACAGGTGGTACGAGCCACGCAGGACAGCGCTCGTGGCGAGCGCTGTCCGGTCGTTCCAGCCAAACCGGCGCAACCGGGTCAACAGGTAGCCGACCACAACGACCTCCTCGAGCAGCGCGTTCTCCACCGCCGACGCCAGCAGGACGGGGACGCGCCACCACACAGCCGGCAGGCTTGTGGGAACCACGGTCAGGTTCACGCCCGAGTGCCAGGCGAGCAGGTACAGCCCGAGCCCGGTACCGCCGACCATGGCGGCGAGCCCGGCCCCGAAGCCGACGTCGCGGCTGGGCTGGCGGCAGTCGAGCCCGATGGCGGACGGGCCGCCGCCGTCGCGCGCGAGCAGGTTCAGCGCCAACAGCGCGGGCACCAGCGCGGTTGCGATACCGACCAGTTGCAATGCGAGATCGAGCCACGGACGTCCCGGAGCCGCCGACGAGTTCAGCTCGGCAACCTGCCGACGAAGCGGCACAGGTGCGGTCAGGTCGCCGATGTAACGGACAGCGGCCCACAGCGCGGAGGCTCCCAGCGAGACACCGAGGACGAGCCACACCTCGGCTACGAACAGCCGCCGGGACAACGGCCGGCCGACCCCGCCCAGGCCACCAGCGCCAGCGGCTGACCGGTCGGCCTCGATCGGTACCACGGTCCGCTCATCCCCACGCACACCCATCTGGCGACCGTAGCCGTCCAGGCGAACCGCACGTCCTGATGGCCGGCTCCGCATGCTGCCCGCCCAGATTCTGACGGCGGATGTCACCGGCCGAGGGCTCCGGCTCCGCGAAGACTCTGGACAACAGCACCAGCACAGGACAAAATCATCCTAACCACAACAACTATGATCTTAAAATACAAAAAAGATCCTATTTACTCTATAAAATCCATACATTGCATAAAATATATGTATCGTATGCACTCGAGAAGTGCGTACCGAGCGGGCACGGCAACATGCAGATGGGACAAAACGGCAGATGACATCCTGCTCTGTCACGCTCACCCCAGCGCCGAGCCCACGGCTCCGGGCCGCTGACCGCGAAGCGGATATCCCACGGCAACGGGCTGACAGGCCCAGCGAACGGATCACATGAACGACGCCCAGGACTGGACAGCTCCGTCCACGCGCCTGCTGGTCATGCGCCGGATCCAGCTGGCT
>NZ_CAKJTR010000146.1:5777-8959 GCF_917627355.1 Protofrankia sp. Cj3
GTACGCATGCACACCGCAGCCGCAGCGAGTGACGCCAGAATCCCGGGACTCCTCGCGGCCGAAGCGGCCCGGCTCCGTGACGCGCTGGCCGCTCTGGGCGAAGCCAAAGCGGCCGGGCTGTGAACAGCGCCGACGAGCACTCCGCTATGGACGGAACGGCGATACACCGGTTGACGGCGGGGCCGTCCAGGGCAGAAGCGTCCGCGATGGCCGGACCGGCCGGTGAGCAAGCCGGTGAACAGGCCGGTGAGCGGAGCGACGGCCAACCCATCGCGGGACTTGCCGGCGGATGGCGCCGTCTGCACCCTCTGTCACCGCTGGTACGGGCCGGTCGCCACCTCGTGGTGCTGGCGACTCTCCTGCTGTCCGGCGCCGTAACCCACCAGCAGGACAGCGGTGGGCAGGGACGCTACTGGGATCTCGCGGTTGTCGCCGTGGTCGTCGTCATCGGTGTGATCTCGTGGCTGGTCACCCGGTGGCAGGTTGACAACGGCACGCTGCGAATCGAGACAGGGCTGCTGCGCCGCAGCTCGCAGCGGTACCCGCTATCCCAGATCCAGGCGATCGACCTGGTGGAATCCGGGCTGGCGCGGGTGCTGGGCCTCGCCGAACTCCATCTGCGGATGGCGGCATCCGGTGGCTCCGCCGGCCGGCTGGCCTGTCTACGCAAGGCGGACGCGGAGATCCTGCGGGCACGCCTGCTGGCCCTCGCGCACGGGGTCGCCGAGGATTCACCGCCACCCCCGGAACAGCTGCTGGTGGCGCTGTCCACCCGGCGGCTGGCCACCTCCATACTGCTGAGCGGCCAGGGAGTTGTCACGATAGGCGCGACCGTCGTCTTCGCCGCGGTCGCGGTAGCGATCCCGGCGGCCATCGGTGCTCTGGGGGGTGCCGTGGGTCTCCTGATCGGGATGCTCACCGCGGCTTGGCGGCGTTTCAACAGCGGCTTCGAGCTCACCGTCTCCGTCGCCGCCGACGGCCTCCATCTGCGCTCGGGCGCGATCCAGACCGCCACGGAGACGATTCCGTTCGGCCGTGTCCAAGCGGTCCAGCTGGTCGAACCGCTCCTGTGGCGGCCATTGCGCTGGTGCCGCCTCGAGGTCGAGGTGGCGGGCCGGCGGGTCAGGAACGAGAACAGGCCCGAGGGACGCCAGCTGCGGGCTGTGCTGCCGGTCGGGGACCATGGCCAAGCCGCGTTCTTACTGTCCCAGCTCATTCCCGCGGCGCCCACCGCCGATCGGCGCGCCCCGGCCCGCGCCCGGTGGAAAGCTCCACTGCGCTACCGCTACCTCGCCTGGGGAGACAGCAAGACCTGTATCGTAACGACAAACGGTCGGGTACGCCGAGTCACACGATGGGTCCCGTTGGAAAAAGTCCAGAGCATCCGCCGGGTCCAGGGACCACTACAGCGGATGTTCGGCCTGGCCACGATCCATCTCGATACCGCCGGTCGACGCATCCAGGCGGAACTTACCGATCGTGACGTCGAAGAAGCCGACCATCAGTTGGCTGTCATTCCCGGCCGCTGCCGAGCGGCCCGCCGCACTGCACGCCTACCGCGGCCCTTTCATGGCCAGTGATCCTTATAGCCGCTTCTGTCGGGCCGTGGGCCAGCTTCACGAGATCTATGGATCAGGTCACGTCATCTCTTGGCGCGTCGTAGAGTGGACCCATGGCGCGCCTGGGTGACCTTGAGCGGTCAGTCATGGACGTACTGTGGGATACAGACGGTTGGCTGACCGCGCGTGAGGTAGCGACCCGCCTCGACCACGAACGCGACCTTGCCTACACCACCGTCCTCACGGTGCTGGAACGCCTCGAGCGCAAGGGTTTCGTCCAACGGGAGCGCGCCGAGCGCGCGCACCGCTACCGGGCGTCGAGCAGCAGGGACGCCGTTGTCGCCGAGGCCATGCTGGCGGTCCTCGACACCACCGATGATCGCGGCTCGGCGCTGGTCCGTTTCGTCGGTTCGGTCTCCCCGGCCGAAGCCGAGATCCTTCGCCGGGCGCTGACCCGGCCGGCGGGCGCCGAGGATGATGGATCGGACACACTGCGTCCACAGGACGAACCACCTCCTGCCGACAGAGGTACTGTTCACCCGCTATGACGACCGCGGCCGTTCTCACCCTGTTCGCGTGCACCCTTGCGTGGCCGGTTCCGCGGCTGCTCGCGGCGGCCCGTTGGCCGTCCCGCTGCCCGCGGTCGGCGATCGTGCTGTGGCAGGCCGTCGGGCTTGCGGGCGGAGTCTCCGCGCTGCTAGCGGTGATCGCTTTCACCTTCGCGCCGCTGTCGACGAACATGCCGGTGAGTGTCCGCGACCATGCCAGCCATCTGGCGGCCGGTGAGCCGCTGGCCGGGCTCGGCTGGATCAACCTGATCGGTCTCGCGGTGGCATCCGCGCTTGCCGCCCGCCTGTTCGGCGTACTCGCCCTATGCACATCCCGGACCCTGCGGCAACGGCGCCGTCACCGCCATCTGGTCGACCTCGCCGGTCACGACCACGGTGAACAGGCCTGCCGACGTAGTCGGCTCCGCGTTCTGGACCATCCGGTCGCGGTCGCATACTGCCTGCCCGGTGTGCGTCACACCCGGGTAGTCGTCTCCAAAGGGCTGCTCACCGCGCTCGCCGCGGACGAGCTGGAAGCCGTCCTCGTGCACGAGGAAGCTCATGCTCGGAGCCGCCACGATCTCGTCATCCAGCCTTTCGTGGCCTGGCAGGAAACGTTCCCCTTTCTGTCACCGGCCCGTGAAGCAACCGCCGCGGTGTCTCTGTTGGTCGAGATGCTCGCCGATGACGCCGCTGCCCGGCGCACCAGTGGGCAGACGCTCGCGCGCGCACTGGCCAGGCTCGGCGTCGCCCGCTCCCCGGTGCCGGCGGGCGCGGTCGCGATCAGCGGTGTGCCCCAGCACCAGCTGTCTGAACGATGCCGGACGCTGTGGCCGGCGCGTGCCAGCCACAGCAGCGGCACGATAGACAGCGGGGACACGAACGCTCCGGTGGCCGAGAGCGCCCGGTCGCCGATCGACACTCCGTTGGTCGCCCGCATCTCGCGCCTGCTGGATCCATCGCCCCGGACGCCGCTGTGGGCGCATGCGACGATCTATCTGACGGCCGCCGCCGTCAGCGCGTTCCCCGTGTTCGTCCTGGTGACCGTCTGAGCGCGTGCCCCGCCCTCGCATTG
>NZ_CAKJTR010000146.1:9203-12711 GCF_917627355.1 Protofrankia sp. Cj3
CACACGCGCTGATGGTCCGACGCACGGGTATCCCGGGTCGTCGTGAACCAGCAAGATCGGACGAGCTGGAAAGCCTTGAGCTGGCCGCGCGACTCACTGACTTGGCTCCAATTGGCCTCCTGATTGTCGACACAGAGCTACGAATACGTTACATGAACAAGACCATACTCGCCTTCAATGGTCTGTCCACGGCGGACATCGGAGACAAGACGATCGCGGAGCTGCTTCCCGATATAGATCCTCAGGCATGGGATGTGATCCGGCGGGTGCTGGACACCGGGAAGCCGATCATCGATGTTGAAATCACCGGACGCACCCCGGCAAGCTGGCCGCACCGCCGCATATGGAGCGCTTCTCACTATCCGATCCGCGATCGGCACGGCGTCACGACGGCGATCGGTGTGGCCGCGATCGACATCACCGAACAACGACAGGCGGAAGCCGATCGCGAGGCCGTGGAACAGCGGCTGCGCCTGCTGGGGCGGGCCAGCGGGCTGGTCGGCGCGTCCCTGAAACTACCGGACACGCTGGCGGCGATCGTCGACCTCGCCGTCCCCGAATTCGCCGACAACTGCGAGGTCCTCCTGGCCGACGAAACGCTCGACGCCGACACCCACCCGGACAGGCTGGCGCTACGCGGAGCCAGGCACGCCAACACGCCGCGCTCCGCCTCGCCAACTCCGATCAATACCGTGGGAACTCTGGTCTATCTTGATCAGGATAATCCCGCTCATCGAGCATTCGCCACGCGCCGACCAGTGCTTTTCGACATAACAGAACGAATAATACACAGCGTCCAAATGTCCGAACCGCACGACTTTTTCGAGCAGGTCGCGATCGACATGGCGATCGTGGTTCCGCTGCTGGTGGGCCGGCAGTTCTTCGGGGTCGTCTACTTCGGCATCGGCTCGTCCCGGCGTCGTTATACCGACTGGGACGTGCAGACCGCGGCCGAACTGGGAAGCAGGATCTCCAGTGCGGTGGCCAACGCCCGAGCCTACGCCAGCCAGCGCGCCGCCGCCATCGCTTTGCAACGCGGCCTGCTGCCGCACGAAACCCCCGCCGTCGAAGGCCTGGACATCGCCTGGCGTTATGAACCTGGGACGGCCGGTACTGAAGTTGGTGGCGACTGGTTCGACATCATCCCGCTGTCTGCGGGCAGGGTCGCGCTGGTCATCGGTGACGTCATGGGCCGGGGCCTCACGGCCGCGGCCGTCATGGGGCAGGTCCGTTCCGCCGTCCGCGCCTTCGCCGCTCTCGACCTGCCCGCGGCCGACGTCCTCACCCATCTCGACGACCTTGTCCAGAACCTCGGCAGCGGCCCCGATCAAACGCTCATCAGCTGTATCTATGCGATTTTCGAGCCGGCTACCGGCACTATCTGCATTGCCAACGCGGGCCATCTGGATCCCGTCCTCACCTGTCCGGACGGAAAGGTCCGCCGCCTCGAAGGCCACGGCGATCCGATCCTCGGCCTCGGGCTGGGGGAACAGACGTACACCGAAACA
The DNA here is from genome assembly GCF_917627355.1 of Protofrankia sp. Cj3. Lineage (NCBI taxonomy): Bacteria > Bacillati > Actinomycetota > Actinomycetes > Frankiales > Frankiaceae > Protofrankia > Protofrankia sp. Cj3. The sequence continues at coordinate 10,712 of NZ_CAKJTR010000146.1, forward strand.
CGGCACGTGTTCGCAGCCGAAACCACACTTGCGCTCTTCACCGACGGCCTGGTCGAGTCCCCCACCGTCGGCATCGACGAAGGCTGTCGACGCATCGAGCTCATGTTCAGCTCCATCCATCGTGACGCCGAACAGAAACAGGCGCATGATCTCGGCAGGACCGCCGACCGGATGCTCAGCCTCATCGACCGGGGCGAAGGCTACGACGATGACGTCGCGCTGCTACTCGTCCGTGCCACCACCACCGCTACCACCGCCACCACCGCGATCGCCCCGCGTCCCCAGGCAGCCAAGGCCGCGCGCGAAGCCGTCCTGAGCGCCCTCAGCCGCTGGGAAGTCATAGGCGCTGCCTTCACCGTCGAACTGCTGGTCAGCGAACTGGTCACCAATGCGATCCGGTATGCGAACGCCCCGGGCCAACTGATCCTACGGCGCGGCCAGCACGCCCTCTATGTCGAGGTCTCCGACGAAGACACCCGGGTTCCCCGCCTGCTGCATCCCACCGTCGACGACGAGGGCGGCCGCGGCCTGCAGCTCGTCGCCGAACTGGCCACCCGCTGGGGCGCCAGGCCGACCCGGACCGGTAAGACCGTCTGGTTCCAGCTCGATCTCCCTGCGCCGACTGAAAACGACTGACCGGGTGCAGCTGGACGGCAACTCGTCAAGAATCCGGCCGCCCGCCCCGCACATGCTCATCTACCGCGTGGCAGAGTGCGGCCGGCTACGCACAGAAATGCGCCGCATCCAGCACCACCTGAAGTCACGGACCTGGATGCGGGTCTCGGGCTGACGATGCCGGCGACGGAACGCAGGCCGCCCTCCTCACCGAACGGAGCACAGGTCTCCCGCCGGCTGGGCGGGGTGACACCGAACTGCCGCTCCACGGGTCGACACGCCCCGTTGCATAATTGAAAAAAATTCCATTTTGTGGTAGCCTTACGGTCGGCATGTAACTTCACTCGCGTGGACATCGGATATCCCAGCCGGATGGCGCTGACCGCCGCTGCCGCGCGCGCAGCCCATCTCCTAGTTGACAAAGACCCGACTATCTTCTCCGACCCGCTGGCGGCTCCGCTCCTAGGAGAACACGCGGCGGAACTCATCTCTTACCATCAGTTGCATGGCTCCCACCTGGTACTGGCCGGCGCCAGGGTAACCGTGTTGACCAGAGCTCGCTTCGTGGAAGATTGTCTGACAAACGCCGTCCGTCGCGGCGTCGGCCAGTACGTGATTCTGGGCGCCGGCCTGGACTCCTTTGCTTATCGCTCAACATTTGGGAAGCGGCTGCGAGTATTCGAGGTCGACCACCCGCTCAGTCAGGACTGGAAGCGGCATGCCCTTGCCAAGGCGGATATTTTCATACCGGACACCGTCTCTTTCGTTCCGTTTGACCTGCGCACCGGCCGGTTGCTCGAGGCGCTGGAGGCAGCCAGCCTCGATCTGGGCCGCCCGGCCTTTGTGAGCTGCCTCGGGGTGGCCATGTACCTCCCAATCGAGGTCGTCGATCAGACGATGGCGCTGGTCGGTGGTCTCGCGACCGGCACAGAAATCGTCGTAGAGCACATGCTGCCGGCGAACCTACGCGACGCTGCCGGCCAGGGCTATGTCGACGCCGTTGCCCCCGCATCCGCCTCCCACGGGGAACCATGGTTGACCTTCTTAAGCCCGGATGCAATGGCGCGGATTCTGGAAACCCATGGCTTCGACGTCGTCGAGCAGGTCGGGCAACGTCAAGCGGTGGACACCGGGCTGTGGCAGCGCAACGATTCCCTGCACCCGTACGGCCTGTCAAACCTGACTCGCGCCATCGTCCGGCCGGCCCGTCCGTTCGATTCTTCACATCCACCAAAGCCGGCGTAGAACCTCCGCGCTCCACCAGGTTCACCGGTCCCAACAAGTTGAACAGGCAAGGGGTCCCGGCCCTGCCCTGTCGGCGCGGGAGTGCAGCTGCCCGGCAGGATTGGGCTTGATCTAGAGTTCAGACCGCCTGTGCCTTGGCC
>NZ_CAKJTR010000147.1:0-12002 GCF_917627355.1 Protofrankia sp. Cj3
GCCCGCGACGCCCGCCGCGCCGGTGAGGCCACCCGCCGCGGCGCGCACACCCGGCTGGCCCGCCGCCTCGCCGAGGCAACCGACCTGCTGGCCCCGGCCGGGATCGTGGTCACACCGCTGGACGCAGGTACGGCGACCAGCGTGCTGGCCGCCGCGTGCAACCCCGCCGGTCTGGTGCCGCCGGCCGCGCTCGCGGCCCCCGACGAGGTCATCACCGCAGACCTCCCCGAGGACTACCCGGCCTACCAGCCCGACCCCGACGGCGACGGGTTCCTGGACGAGGCCGGGTTCGACGACCCGGACGCGGCGGCCGGACCCGGCTACGGCGACCGGCTCGACAACGACAACGCCGATGGGGACGGGGACGGCCCAGTGGACGCCGACGGCCCCGACTTCTGGGACCTGCCAGCCCTCCGCCCGCCCGCCGGGCGCTCCGACGGCGGCTCCCGACGGCCAGCACGACACACAGCGCGGAGGGGACACGCCCGATGAGCAGACGAGCCCGACGCCGGGCGCCCGCGCCGACCCACGGCCCGTCCACCCGACCGGTGGACGCCGCCGCGGCGGCGTTCGTCCCGGACGCGCTGACCGTCGCCCCCCGCCACCTCGACGTCGGCGGGGACTTCCTCGCCACCATGGCCATCACCGGCTATCCCCGCGAGGTCCACGCCGGCTGGCTCGCCCCCCTGCTGACCTACCCGGGCCGGGTCGACGTCGCCGTCCACATCGAACCCATCGACCCCGTCACCGCCGCGAACCGGCTCCGCCGGCAGCTGTCGAAGCTGGAATCCGGCCGGCAGCTCGGCGACGAGAAAGGACGGCTCATCGACCCGCGGGTCGAGGCCGCGACCGAGGACGCCTACGACCTGTCGGCCCGCGTCGCCCGCGGTGAAGGTAAACTGTTTCGCCTCGGCCTCTACCTCACCATCCACGCCGCCAGCGAAAACGCGCTCGCCGACGAGGTCGCCGCCGTCCGCGCGCTGGCCGCCAGCCTGCTGCTCGACGCCAAACCCACCAGCTACCGCTCCCTGCAAGGCTGGGTCGCCACCCTGCCCCTGGGGCTGGACCAGGTACGGATGCGCCGCACCTTCGACACCGCGGCACTGAGCGCGGCGTTCCCGTTCACCTCACCCGACCTGCCACCCGCCGACCCAACCTCTCTGGCTCCGACCGGGGTGCTCTACGGGCTCAACGTCGCCAGCAACGGGCTGGTGCACTGGGACCGGTTCGGCGACATCGACAACCACAACGCCGTCATCCTCGGCCGCAGCGGTGCCGGGAAGTCCTACCTGGTCAAACTCGAACTCCTGCGCTCGCTGTACCGGGGCATCGAGGTCCACGTCGTCGACCCCGAAGACGAATACGCCCGCCTCGCCACCGCGGTCGGCGCCAGCTACCTGCACCTCGGCGGCGACAACGTGCGAATCAACCCGTTCGACCTGCCCATCCAGACCACCCCGCACGGCCGGCGGACCGCGCCGCGTGACGCGCTGGTGCGCCGCAGCCTGTTCCTGCACACGGTGATCTCGATGCTGGTCGGGCAGCTGTCCGCCGGTGAACGGGCGGCGCTCGACGTCGCCATCACCGCGACCTACCAGTCGGCCGGGATCAGCTCGGACCCCGGTAGCTGGAGCCGGCCGGCGCCGCTGCTCGCCGACCTCGCCACCGCCCTGGCCGCCTCCGAGGAGCCGGCGGCGGTGGCGCTGGGCGCCCGGCTGCACCCGTTCACGGCCGGGGCGTTCTCCGGCCCGTTCGACGGGCCGACCACCGGCCGCGGCGACGGCCACCTCGTCGTCTACTCGTTGCGCGACCTGCCCGACGAACTCAAAGCCATCGGCACACTGCTCGTCCTCGACGCCGTGTGGCGGCGGGTCTCCAACCCCGCCGACCGGCGGCCCCGCATGGTCGTGGTGGACGAGGCGTGGCTGCTGATGCGCCAACCGGCCGGCGCGGACTTCCTGTTCCGGATGGCGAAGTCGTCCCGCAAGTACTGGGCCGGGCTGACGGTGGCGACCCAGGACACCGCGGACGTGCTCGCTACCGATCTCGGCAAGGCGATCGTCACGAACGCCGCGACCCAGATCCTGCTGCGGCAGGCTCCGCAGGCGATCGACGAGATCACCGCCGTGTTCGACCTGTCCCAGGGCGAACGGCAGTTCCTGCTCTCCGCCGACCGGGGGCAGGGCCTGCTGGCCGCAGGCACCCAACGGGTCGCCTTCCAGGCCCTGGCGTCGCCAACCGAACACCGCCTGGTGACGACGAACCCGGCCGAACTCACCGCCGACGCACCCGATGGCGACGACGACGGCTTCTTCGATCTCGCCGACCCGGACGACCCGGATGATCTGGACGGCCAGATCTACCTCGATACCGCCTGACCAGCACCGACCGGCCACCAGGAGGTCGCAACCATGGATCTACTCGCAGCGGCGACCACCACGCCGTCGTCGCCGATCGCCACCTACCTGACCGACCCCTGGGGCTTCGTCCACCAGCTGCTGAGCCACCTGCGGGCGTGGGCGCTGGCATGGGGACCCGTCGCCGGCCCGCTGCTCGCCATCACCGCCGTCGGCCTGCTCACCCTGCGCCGGTGGGTGGGGCGCCGCTACCAGCAGCGACTCACCGCTGGCGCCCGCCTCGTCACCGTCCTCGCCCCACCCACCGTCGACCCGGCCGGCGCGACCGTACTGTGGTCAAACCTGCTCGGCCTGCTCCGCCCCGGCTGGCGACGCCTACTCGGCCAACCCCACCTGGTGTGGGAGTACCTCTTCGACGCCGACGGGGTCCGTATCCGGATCTGGGTCCCCGGCGTCGTTCCCGACGGGTTCGTCGAACGGGCCGTCGAGGCAGCCTGGCCCGGCGCCCACACCCGCACCACCCCCGCCCGCGCCCCGCTCCCGGTCGTGGCCCGGCCCGGCCGGCGGCTGCTCGCCGCCGGCGGCGAACTCCGCCTCGCCCGCCCCGAAGCGCTCCCGATCCGGGTCGACCACGACGCCGACCCGATCCGCGCCCTGCTCGGCGCGCCCAGCGGGCTGGCCCGCACCCAGCGCGCGGTCGTGCAGATCCTGGCCCGCCCAGTCACCGGCCGCCGCGTCGCCAGGGCGCGCCGTGCCGCCCGCCGGGTGCGCTCCAGCGGCTCGGCGCACCTGATCGGTGGGCTGCTGGACCTGCTCACCCCCCGCACCGGCCGGACGCGGCGCACTCGACGGACCCCTACCCCGGTGACGGTCGACCACCAGACGTCGATGGCCCTGTCGGCGGAGGACCGCGCCATCGTCACCAAAGGCCGCGGCGCCCAGTTCGAGGTCCGCGTCCGCTACGCCATCGCCGCGATCCTCGACGACCACACCGACGACGACACCACCACACAGGTGGCCAGCCAGCTGCGCGGCCGGGCCCACGCGATCGCGTCGGCGTTCGCCGCCTACGGCGACCACAACTACTACCGACGCATCCGGCTACGCCGGCCGCTGCCCGTCCTGGCCTCCCGCCAGTTCGGCCACGGTGACCTGCTCTCCGTTGGCGAGGTCGGAGCGTTGGCGCACCTACCCGTCGATGAGGCGATCCCCGGCCTGCAACGCGCCGGAGCGAAAGCGGTCGCCCCGCCGCCCGGTGTCGCCGGCCACGGCCCCGACATCCGCCCGATCGGCCGAACCGATGCCGGTCACACCCGGCCCGTCGGCCTGCGGGTCCCCGACGCCCGCCACCACCTGCACGTAATCGGCGCCACCGGTGCCGGCAAATCCGAACTGCTCGCCCGCATGACGTTGGACGACGTCGCCGCCCGGCGCGGCGTGGTCAACGTCGACCCGAAGGGCGACCAAAGCATCGACATCCTCGCCCGCTACCCCCTCGATGCCGTCGACCGGCTCACGTTGTTCGACGCCGAGTCGTCCAGCCGGCCGCCGTGCCTGAACCCGCTGGACCAGCCAGACCGGGGACGCGCCGTCGACAACCTCGTCAGCATCTTCAGCCGCGTGTATGCCGACAGCTGGGGGCCGCGTACCGAAGACATCTTCCGCGCCGGGCTGCTCACCCTCGCCGCTCAGCCCGGCGTCCCCGTCCTCACCGACCTGCCCAAACTCCTCAGCGACCCGGCCTACCGGCACCGGGCGTTGGGCGAGATCAACGACGAGATCCTACGCGGCTTCTGGACCTGGTACGAGTCCATCTCCGACGGAGCACGAGCCAACGCCGTCGCCCCCCTGATGAACAAACTCCGCGGCTTTCTCCTGCGTCCATTCGTCCGGGCCGCGATCGCCGCCGGCCCGTCCACCGTCGACATGGACACCGTGCTCAACGACGGCGGGGTGTGCCTGGTCCGCATCGCCCAGGACGCCCTCGGCGTCGAGACCGCCGCGCTGATGGGCTCGATCGTCGTCTCCGCCGTCTGGCAGGCCACCACCCGCCGCGCCCGCCTTCCCCAGGGCAAGCGGCCCGACGCGGCCCTGTACCTGGACGAGGCACACAACTTCTTGACGTTGCCCTACGCGCTGGAGGACATGCTCGCCGCCGCCCGCGGCTACCGCCTCGGCATCACCCTGGCGCACCAGAACCTCACCCAGCTGCCACGGCACCTCGAAGAATCCATCGGCGCGAACGCCCGCTCGAAGATCTACTTCACGGTCAGTCCGGCGGACGCGAAGCGGCTCGCCCGGCACACCGAACCCCGGCTTGCCGAGCACGACCTGGCCAACCTCGGGAAGTTCCACGCCGCCGCCCGGCTCGTCGTCGCAGGGGAAGAAGCCCCCGCCTTCACGGTCGTCACGGAAAAGCTGCCCCCGCCGGTGCCCGGCCGCGCCGCCCAGATCCGCCGGACCCTGCGCTGCCGCGCCGCCACGCCCGCCCCGCCGGCTCCTGCCACACCGGGTCCGCGGCCCACCTCCGATCCCCGCCGCGTCGCCTGACCCGCGCCCCCTGCCCATCCGAAGGACCGCCGATGGCCAAACCGATGCCGCAGCGCGCCCTGCGCGTCCCGCTGCGTCCCGCCACCCGCGTCGTCGCCGACGCCGAGCATCTCGCGAACCTCACCCCCCATCTCACACCGCGCGACCGGTGGATCGCCCGGCTCCTGTTCGAGCACCGGGTCCTGACAACCCACCAGCTCGTCCAGGCCGGCTGGACCACGCGGCGCACCGCGAACGAACGGCTCCTGGCGCTCTACCGGTGGCGCGTCATCGACCGCTTCCAGCCCCACAGCCCCCTCGGTACGGGCATGCCACCCGCGCACTACGTCTGCGACGTCGCCGGCGCCGCCGTCCTCGCTGCTGAGGACAGCATCGACCTCAAAGACACCGGCTACCGCCACGACCGCGCGCTCGGCGTCGCCCACTGGCCCCAGCTCGCCCACCGCGTCGCCGTCAACGGCTTCTTCACCCACCTCATCGCCCACGCCCGCCAGCCGAACCCACCCGGCACCCTGACCGCCTGGTGGTCGGAAGCCCGCTGCCGGCGGGCGTTCGGAGACATTGTCCGCCCCGACGCCTACGGACGGTGGAGCAGCAGCCGCGGCGACATCGAATGGTTCCTCGAACTCGACTGGGCCACCGAGCCCTACCCTCGCCTCGCCGCGAAGATCGGAAACTACGGGCGGCTCGCCGCCGCGACCGGCATCGCCACCCCGGTCCTGTTCTGGTTCCCCACCGCCGGTCGGGAGACCCGTGCCCGCCGGGCCCTGGCCAACGCGGCGGGGCTCGACCAGCCCGACGCCGTTCCCGTCGCGACCACTGCCGCCACCCTGGCTCCACCCGAAGCCCAGCTCGACCCGGCCTTCGCCCGCTGGCTACCCCTGGCCCACAGCCGCGCCGGCCGGCTCACCCTCGACCAGCTGCCCCGCGCCTGGCCCCGGCTGCCGGCGCTCGCGCCGGTGACCGACCGGCCCGGCGAAACCCTCGCGGGGGCGGGCCTGCGGCCTCCCGCGCCGATGCCACCCGAGAAGTACCGGGGGTGACCGGCCACGACCAAGTACCTCGCCGCGGTGGTCCTGCTCATCGTGATGCTGGGGGCCGCCGCCGCGCAGATGGCCGAACGCGTCCTGTGCCTGCCCGTCGTCGGCTGGTTCCTCGGCTGCGGGAGCGGCAGCTCACCCAGCCAGGACGCCCTCGACGACATCCCCGCCGACTACCTGACCCTTTACATGCGGGCCGCCGCCACCTGCCCTGGACTGGACTGGACTGGAGCATCCTCGCCGCCATCGGCAAAATCGCCCCGTTGACCGGACTACCAGCGGAAACGCCGTGGAGGTGCTGGGCTGGCAGCTTCTTGATCGGTAGGAGTCATGCAGCTGATCGAGGGGAGGCTGCATGACCGAGCACGTCACGCGGGATGTCGAGATGATCCGTCTGCCCCGGTGGGGGCGGGTCGTGCCAGCGACGGGCGTACTGCCGTGGCTGCTGGTGGACGACACCGGGAAGGAGGTCGAACCGGTCCGGCGGTTTCTGCTGGATTTCCTCGCGCGCGGGAACCGGCCGGGCAGCGTCCGCAGCTATGCGTACGACCTGCTGCGGTGGTGGCGGTGGCTTCTCTGCACTTGTCAAGCGAGTGACTGTGACTCCGTTGGATCTTGCTGGCTGAGCGTGACTGCCTTCGCGGCGGGCCCGGAGCCTCCGCAAAACCTGTTGGCGGACCACGGCGACCACTGCTACCTTTCCGGAGGCCGCGCCAGAGAACGAGGAGGTGATACCCGTGAACGCAGTATCGACATGGGTGCTCCCCTCCGGGGTCACGGTCGGGCGATAGGTCGTCCGGGAGCGCCGTTCACGAGCACTCCCGAAAGGCACGACCATGCGATTCACTTCCGAACAGCGCCTCGACGACGGTGTCCTCGAGCGCGAACTCACCCTCGGCGAGATCCCCGGCATCCTGTGGACACCCGGATCCGCATCCGCACCGGCCCCGCTGATCCTGCTCGGCCACCCCGGCGGCCTGGGCACGATGCACCCGCGACTGGTGGCCCGGGCCCGGCGCTCCGCGGCGGACGGCTTCGCCGCGGCGACCATCGAGCTCCCCGGAAGCGGTGACCGGCCCCGTTCCGCCGCCGCCGAGGAGGCCCGCGCCGACCTGCGCCGGGCGCTGAAGGCCGGCGAGCCGGTCGACGGCGACATCGTCGACCGGCTCGTCCTCCCGCTGGTCGACAAGGCGGTCCCGGAATGGCAGACGGCCCTGGACGCCCTCCTGTCGCTGCCCGAGATCGGCGGCCCGGTCGGCTACTCGGGAGGGGTGATCGCCATCGGTATCCGGCTGGCGGTGGTCGAGCCGCGCATCTCGGCCGCCGTTCTGTTCGCCGGGAGTTTCGTGCCCCGCACTATGTTCGAAGAGGCTCGGCGGGTCACCATCCCGCTGCACGTCCTGCTGCAGTGGGATGACGAAGGAAACGACCGGCAGGCGGCCCTGGACCTGTTCGACGCCTTCGGCTCCAAGGAGAAGACACTGCACGCCAACATGGGCGGGCACACCGGCGTCCCGCAGTTCGCGGGGGACGCCGCGGCCGGATTCTTCACCCGGCACCTGAGGTGAGGCCGGGCCGTCAGGCCAGCAGCAGACGATAGGAGCTGTCGGCCAGGCCACCGCTCATCGAGGACAGGTCCCGGCCCACCTCGATGAGCGGTGGCTAGCAGATGCACAACCGCCCCGACCGCGGCGGTACCGGCCCCGGTCGGGGCCGGCGCGTCTCCAGATTGACATCGGCGAAGGCCCCGCTGGTGTTGGTGTCCTGATCCGTTCCAGGGGCCGACGGCTGGTAGGCCGAGGTGGATCGGCTCTCGCTGCTGAACCCGGTGCGCCTCGGCACGCTTGTCGCGCAGGAAGGCCAGGGTGAGGTCGATGCCCTCGATCTCACCGAGTGCTGGGAACGATCCCATGGGAACTCAGGTCATCGCGGCGCCGCGATGACGGGTATGCCGAGGCCGACGGGGGCGATGCGGGCCAGCCGCCGGGTGTCCTCGCGTTTCTGCCGGAGGAAGGTGAGGGTGAGGTCGAGGCCGTCGACCTCACCGAGCCAGTTCTCCTGCTCGGCGCGGGCGCGGCGGGCGAGTAGGTCGGCCTCGATTTCGTCGAGGCGCGGCACCATCTTCGGGTTTATCGCCAGCATCGGGCAACGCAGGCAGGCGTGCTCATGCTGGCAAGGAGTTCCGTAGGGGCGGGCACAGCCACCCAACTCGACCTTGCGTTTGTCGAAGTGTTCCTCGAACTCCCTCCATTCATGTTCGGTGACGTCTCCGTACTCGTCGCCGGGGCGGGTGTTGCGGCGCCGGCCGAGGAATTCCTGGTAGTGGCGGACGACGTCCTCGTTGAACACTGCGACGTAGCCCCGCGTGGTTTGGAGGTTCAGGTGGCCGAGCAGGGCCGCGCCGATGTGGATCGGCAGGCCGTTGTTCACAAGTTCCGTCGCGAATAACCTCCGGAAATCGTGGGGGGTGAAACAGGCGGCGCGGAAGCCGGGGTGGCGTTCGGCGAGTTCCTCGCAGCGGCGCCGGAGCATGTTCACCACGGTGGCCGGCGAGACGACCTCCAGGCTGGTACCGATCTTGCGTTGGAACAGGAACGGCATCGCCGGGCTGGCTCGGCGCTCGTGGGGATCGTAGCGTGGCAGCAGCGGGATGGCCCGGCCGTCTCGGGTGTGCCGGCGGATGATCGCGGCGATGACGCTGAACAGCTCGGCGGACATGGGGATGACGCGCTCCCGGTCACTTTTCGAGGGGGCGACCACGAGCAGGGCGATAACCTCGCCGGTGGGCCGCTGGTATTGCCGGATGCTCAGGTGGGTGAGCTCGAGCGCTTCTTCTATTCGGACGCCGGTGTGGCGGAGTATTTCCACGACCGCCCACTCGAAAAACGCGGCGTCTTCGGCGGCTGTGAGGTTGACGGGCTTGCCGGATTCCTGGTCGAGGACCCGCACGTTCGCCGTCCCGCCGTGCCTGACCCGCCGCTCGTCGGCCCGGCTCCACAAACGCTGGTAGGTGCGGCCGTCGAGGGTAATCGTCTCTCCGGCGCCTGCGGTGGAGGCGCGTTCCAGCACGGCGCGCAGGTGTTCGTAGCGGGCCTCCATGTATTCCACCAGAGTGGCCAGCAGCGGTTGGCGTTGGCGGGTGCGGTCGTCCATGCGTTCCTTGACGCGCCGTTTACGGATCCCGAACCCGCGCACATCGGCGTCGGGCACCGGGCAGGGCGCCACCCAGATTGCCCAGCGCTCAGGTTCGGCGGGCGCCCAGGCCTGGATGTCGACATAGAAGGCCCGGACGGCGCGCAGGATCGGCTCGAACTCGCGGCGCCCGCCGCCGTCCGCGCGCAGCGCGACCTGCCCGCGCCAGCGCCGGTAGAGCTCGCCGTCGAGGCGCAGGTCCGCCTGACCGGGGGCGAGCGCCTCAATCGTGGACCAGAAATGGCTGGCCAGGTGCCGGGCAAGGTTGTCCAGCGACGAGTAGTCCAGGTCGGGTTGGCGGCGCTCAAGGTAGGCGACCAGCAGCCGCCGGACGCCGGCGTGGCGGATCGGGTAGCGGCCGACCATCTCCTCGGCACTGAGCCGGCCGGTCAGCAACGCCGCCTTCAGCGTCGCTGGCCCCTGTTCCGGGAAGTGCCCCATCGCGTGCAGCGCCTGCCAGGCCAGGTGCCCCGGGAACCGGCTGCCGGCGCCGCGCGCCCCGAGCACCAGCCCCCCGCGGCGGCACTCCCAGACGTAGTGCAGCAGGGCAGACGGGGTCAGGTCGGCCAGCGCGATGCCCTGGGTGGTCAGGGCGGTCGCGACGTCGAACAGTGCGGTGCCGTGGTGGGCCGGGTTCACCGGCATCTCCTGCACCTGCGCCCAGAACTTCTCCAGCAGCGGGTCGCCCTGTGCGGTGAGGAACCGCGGCCCGTAGTAGAGGAAGGTGTTCGAGCGGAAGGCCGCCAGCGACGGCTGGATGACCCGCAGGCAGAACAGGCACGCGGCACCCGTCCCGATCTGGCTCCGGTCCCGCGGTGCCGAGCGCAGCACGGAGACGGGGTGGCCCGGCTGGTCGAACCCGCTGGCCTCCCACCGCTGCTGCCAGCTCTCACCGGGAAACGTGCTCAGGTGGTGCAGCAGGTCGCGGGTGCCGCGGCTGCGCCGCCAGCGGTTGTCCGCCGACTTCGTCGGCCAGGTCGTGCGCACCGCCTGCGCGATGTCCTCGACGCAGGCGCGGATCAGGTCGCCGCGGGGGCGCGGCGGGACCGCCGGGCGGGGCGCGGGGGCGGCGTTGACGCTGACGAAGCGGCTGCTGCCCTTGCTGCTCTGGCGGGTGGCGCCACCGGCGTCAGGCACCGAACACCGCCTTGATGTCGTCGGGGTCGTAGCCGGCGGCGTAGACGGGCTGCGGCCGGGGCCGGGTGTAGTGCTCGAGAAGCTTGTCGTGCAGGTCCTCCACCCGCGCCGTCAGGTATCGGCCGGTGGTGTCCAGGTGCGCATGCCGTAAGATCGTCTGCACCTCGGCGAGGGTGAGCTTGTCGTCGCCGGCCATCCTGACCGCCGCGGTGTGGCGGGTGTCGTGCGTGCGCCGTGAGGCGCTGTGGTTCGAGTGGAGGTGAGAGACCTTCGCCACCGATCTTGTCGCAGCAGGACGGTGGAGCTGGGGGCAGCCTGATCCGGGTGACGCCGGGGAGGGTGGGAGCAGCCCTGACAAAGCCGGGACGGGTCAGCACCGTCAGATGGTCCGGGTCCGGCGAGCGGGACGGAGAGGAGTACGCGAGGAACCGGCGTGTGACACCCCCTTGATCAGGCACCGGCTCGAACCTGACGGATCTGGGCCGGGAGCGGTGCGTACCCGTCTGGATGTTGGGCGGGGAACTCCGGGGACGGTGGGCATGAGCCGTCCAGGAGGCCACGAGGAAGGTCTGCGGCGTACTCGTGGCGAGGCCGCAGGGGCATAGTCGGGCTCCTCCTCCGACGAGCGAACCACAGTGAACACGGGAACCGTCCCGGGCCTTGCCCTGTCCGCCGCGTCCAGTGGCGATGGCGGGGCTGGGCGCGTCGACCGCCGATCGGTCTGGGGCGGGGCGGAGCCGTCGTAGTACTCCGAGGCCGGGAGAGCCGGCCGCATGGGGAAGGACGGCAGCGGTTTCGAGAAGGGATGGATGCTGCAATGCCGGCAGATGCGCCGCCGAATGGCGGCGCTCCTCGCTCTGGTCCGGCCGGGCCGCGGGTGAGGGTATCGGAGATGCAGGCCAAGCTTCACCGTTGGGCGGCGGCCGATCCTGGCCGCAGGTTCGATGACCTGTTCAATCTCGTGTATGACCCGGCGACGCTGCTGGTGGCGTTCGACCGGGTCGCGGGCAACCGCGGTGCGAACACTCCCGGTGTCGACGGGTTGACCGTCGCCGACGTGGAGGAGCGTATCGGGGTGTCCGGGTTCCTGGACGACCTGCGGGCCGCCGTCAAGGACGGCTCGTTCCGACCGCTGCCGGTGAAGGAACGAAAGATCCCGAAGCCGGGTGGGTCGGGCAAGGTCCGCAAGATCGGTATTCCCGTGATCGCGGACCGGGTCGTGCAGGCAGCGCTGGTACTGGTGCTGGAACCGATCTTCGAGGCCGACTTCCTGCCGGTCTCGTACGGGTTCCGGCCCCTGCGGCGCGCCCACGACGCGATCGCCGAGATCCACCACTTCGGCACCCGGGGCTACCGCTGGGTGCTGGACGCGGACATCGAGGCGGCCTTCGACTCCCTGTCACACACGGCCGTCATGGACCGGGTGCGGCTGCGGGTCAAGGACAAGCGTGTGCTGGCGCTGGTCAAGGCGTTCCTCAAGGCCGGGATCCTCACCGAGCCCGGCGCGGTGCAGGGGACGATGACCGGCACGCCACAGGGCGGCATCCTGTCCCCGTTGATCTTTAACGTGGCGATGTCCGTGCTCGACGAGCATGTGATGGAGCCGTGGAAGCCCGGCGGGCCGATGTCGACCAGCGGGAAACGCGCGTACCGCCGCTCCAAGGGGGCACCGACGTGGCGGATCGTCCGCTATGCGGACGATTTTGTCGTGCTGGTGCATGGTTCG
>NZ_CAKJTR010000148.1:0-768 GCF_917627355.1 Protofrankia sp. Cj3
AAGAGGCTCCGGCAATAGGGCACGCGCCTCGTGCCAGTCAGATGGCTGTCGAAACATTGCCCTATTGCCGAGCTATTGCCGGGCGCTCCTGTCGGAACCGGCTGCCCGGCCGGTCGCGGAGCGGTCCTCAGCTGTCTCGGCAGCACGCGTTTCAGTCATGGCACGCTCGCCGGCCTCGATCACCGGGACGTGGCGGCTCGCGGTCGACGAGAGCTTCGGCAGTGTCAGCTGAAGCACACCGTCGGCCGCCTGGGCCGCGGACTTCTCCGCATCCACCTCCCCGGGCAGCCGCACGGTACATTCATACCGGCCCATCCGGCGCATCTGCTGACGCATCACGCCGCGGTGTTCCCGGGCCTGGATGTCAGCGGTGATGCTCACCTCGTTCCCCCGGACGTCGATGTTGACGGTGTTGGCGGGAGTACCGGGCAGATCCGCTTCGATGATGTAGGAGTTCTCGGTCTCCTCCATGTCGATCGCGGGTGTCCACGAGCGGCCTTCCCGCGGCATGAGGTCCGGCAGCGATACATCCAGCAGGCGGCCCATCCGTTCGTAGAGATCACCGAACTCGGCGAACGGGTCCCAGCCCCGTCGAGTGACTGGCGTCGGACGGCTCATAACGGACAACGAGGTCATTGTCGGCTTCCTCCCTGGCGGTCACTGGCAGGGGGGATGGGAGCCCATCCCCCCTGCGCTCCTATCCGCTCCCCGAAGACGCAAACAGCGCCAGGAAAGTGGATCAATACCAGGGCCGAGGGGCGGCCGAGG
>NZ_CAKJTR010000148.1:1203-12429 GCF_917627355.1 Protofrankia sp. Cj3
TCAACGCCTGGATGCGCGGGTGCTCAGAACACCGCGGTGCCATGCGTGGGGGACGACGCTCGCGCGTGGTGGCGCCGGGGTATGCGCCCGGCGCGGGCCGCGAGCCGTCCAGCGGTCACCGCGGCCGCCATGGCCGCCGCCATGAGGGCGGGGTCCTGCGCCCGGGTGACCGCGGAGGCGAGCAGCACGGCGTCACAGCCGAGTTCCATGGCAAGCGCGGCGTCGGAGGCGGTACCGATCCCGGCATCGAGGATGACGGGAACCTCGGCCTCGGCGACGATCAGCTCGATGTTGTGCCTGTTGCGGATTCCCAGTCCGGTGCCGATGGGCGCGCCCAGCGGCATCACCGCGGCGCAGCCGGCCCGCTGGAGCCGGCGGGCGAGCACCGGGTCGTCGTTGGTGTAGGGCAGGACGGTGAACCCGTCCGCGACCAGGAGCTCGGCCGCGTCGAGGAGTTCGACCGGATCCGGCAGCAGCGTGTGGTCGTCCGCGATCACCTCAAGTTTGATCCAGTCTGTTCCCAGCGCGTCCCGGGCGAGCCGGGCGGTCAGGACGGCCTCGTGGGCGGTGCGGCACCCGGCCGTGTTCGGCAGCACCCGGACGCCGCAGCCGGCGAGCATGTCCAGTACCGACCCGGGCGTCGCGGTATCCACCCGGCGCATGGACACCGTGCACATGGCTGTCCCCGAGGCCTGAATCGCCGCCGCCATGATGGCCAGGCTCGGTGCCCCGCCGGTCCCCATGATCAGCCGGGAATCGAATTCCGCACCGGCGATGGTGAAGGTGTCGTCGGCCACGTCAACCTCCCTGGGTCGCGGTGAGAATCTCCACATGCTGGCCGGCGCGCAGCTCCAGCTCCGCCCATCCGCCGCGGGGGGCGACAACGCCGTCGACCGCGGCGGCGGTCCCCCGGCCGACGCCCGCCAAACCCGCCATCAGCTGGTACAGGGTGGTGCCGGCCGGTAGCTGCATGAGTTTGCCGTTCACGGTGAGAGTCATCCGCCATCCTCCTCAGTGACTGTCGGGTCCCGCGTGGGCGCCCGGCGCCCGGCGCCCGGCGGCTCGGCGCCGACCGGGCCGGACCCGGGCGGGGCGGCCGTGGGGTCAAACCTGGCCGGCGTGAACGGCGCGACCTCGGCGGGCATGGCGCCGTCCGCGAGCAGGCCGGCGATGGCATCCGCGGTCACCGGCGTGAGCAGCACGCCGTTGCGGTAGTGGCCGACAGCCAGCACGAGGCCGGGCACCCGCGACGGGCCGATGAGCGGGGCGTTGTCGGGTGAGGCGGGCCGCAGGCTGGTGCTCACCTCCTCAAGCTCGGCTTCGCCCAGCCCCGGCACGAGGGCCTGGGCATCGCGCAGGAGCTCATACACAGCGCCGGCCCGCGGGCGCAGGTCGAATCCGGCCTCCTCGCTGCTGGCCCCGACCACGACCCGACCGTCGCCGCGCGGTACCAGGTACACCGGGCAGCCACGCACCGAGCCCCGCAACACGCAGGTAAGCAGGGGCGGCCCGACGGTCCGCAGCCGTAGGGTCTGCCCCTTGACCGGCCGGACCGCGGGGAGAGCCGCCAGCGGCAGCCCACCGATCTGGGCCGACCACGCCCCACAGGCCAGCACGACCACCGGCGCGGTCAGCTCGGTGCCGTCGGCGAGCCGCAACCCGGCGGCCCGGCCAGCGCGCAGCAGCAGTTCCCGCGCGGCCACCCGGAGCATGGTCGCGCCTGCCCGCTCGCATGCCCGCAGCAACGCGTGGTGCAGGCGCCTGTTGTCGACCTGATGGTCGCCCGGCACCGCCAGCGCACCCACCAGCCCGCTCGCGGACGCCGGGATCCGGGCGCGCAACTGGTGCCTGGTCAGCAGTTCGGTCTCCAGCCCCAGCGACCGTGCGAAGCCGTGGATGTCACGCAGGCCGGCCATGTCCGCGGCGTCCCAGGCGGCTACCAGCGTCCCGCACCGCAGGTAGCCGATTTCGCAACCACTGCTGCGTTCCAGCTCGTCGACGAAGGCGGGGTAACGCAGCGCGGAAGCGGTGTTCAGCTCCAGCAGCGGCCGCTCGCCGTAGTGCAGCTCGCTGACAGGAGCCAGCATGCCCGCGGCCGCCCCGCTCGCGCCCGACCCCGGCGCCGGATCGACGATGGTCACCGACAGGCCACGCAGCTGGGCGCGCCACGCGACCCCGAGCCCGATCACGCCCGCGCCGGCCACGATGACGTCCGCGCCGGACGCCGATGACTGTGATCCCCGGGCGTTGGCGCCAGCTGCCAGCATGAGCCTCCTTCTCCCGCGCCGCCATCGGTGCCGCCAACGGTGTCATCGTCAGCCGACACCGCCGGAGGCTCCGCATGCAAGTTTCGCCGGTCGTGGGGCCACGGGCGCGCGATCGTGGCCCCACGAACAGGCTCTGAGCATGTGCGGCTGCCGGGTCGGCCCCGCGTTGGGCGCCTGGTGTGGGAAGGTGTCCGGCATGATGTACCTGCCGGTCCCTGACCGGTCGGCGGCGATGTCCGCCGTGATGTCGATGGTGAGGCCAGCCCCGTGGTGAGCGGCGCCGGGAGAATCCCGCCGGAGCGGGTCGTCCGGGCCGTCGCCGGTCTCGGCGTCACCGCCGCCGTGACCTACGCGGCGCCGTCGGTGGCCACTCTGCGCCACCTACGCATGCGGGTGCTGCCGGTCCTCGCGGGGGTCGGTGCGCCCGACCACGTGGCGTTGACCTTTGACGACGGCCCGGACCCGGCGTCCACGCCGCTGTTCCTCGAGGTGCTCGCCGAGCTGGACATCCGGGCGACGTTCTTCGTCCTCGGGACGATGCTGGAGCGGGCGCCCGGCCTTGCCCAGCGGATGGCGGACGCCGGCCACGAGCTCGCGGTCCACGCCTGGGATCACCGGCCGATGCTGCTGCGCGGGCCACAGTCCACCTACCGGCAGCTCAGGCGTACCCGGGATCTGATCACAGCCGTCACCGGTCGGGAACCGCGGTTTGCCCGGCCACCGCACGGCATCCTGTCGGCCGGTTTTCTTGTTGCCGCCAGCAGGCTGCGGCTCGTGCCGGTGTTATGGACCGCCTGGGGCCGGGACTGGACCTCGACGGCCACGCCGCTGAGCGTCCTGGCCACTCTCGCGCCCGAGCTGCGCGGTGGTGGCACCATCCTCCTGCACGATTCCGATTGCACGTCCGCGCCACAGGCGTGGCGCAGCGCCCTCGGCGCCCTGCCAGAACTCGCCGCCCGTTGCCATGAGCTGGGACTTCGCGTCGGTCCTCTCGCCGAGCACGGCATCGGTCCCCAGCTCTGCACGGTACCCGGCCCGGCCCGCGCCGGCTGGGCGGGCCGGGCCGGGTACCGTCTGGTTCAGGCCTCGGGGTACAGGGAGTAGCTCGGGAAGTTGCCGTACAGGCGTTCCCGCGGGTCCGTCCCGACGGTGACCGCGTGGACGAGGTGGTCGCCGCCGACGAAGGCGCCCTTCCAGGAGGCGCCCCGGCCGCCGAACGGCTCGGCCCGGTCGCCGCGCGACCGCGGCTTGTTGATGCCCACCTTGAAGGCATGGATCTCACTGCTCAGCCGGCGGGCGAGCACCTCGTCGTCGCAGGCCAGCGATGCCACCAGCGCTCCGTTGGAGGCGTTCATCGCGGCCAGCAGCTCGGCTTCGGAGTCGACCACCACGATCGTGTCCACCGGGCCGAACGGCTCGGCATGGTGCAGCGCGCAGGACGGCGGGGGAGCGAGGAGCGCCACCGGAGGCACGTAGGCGGTGGTGTCCTGCCCGGGAACGAAGGCACCGTCGGCGACGCTGCCCCGGTACAGCGGAACCCCGCCCTTGGCGATCGCCTCGTTGATCTTGCCAGCGAGTTCGACGGCCTTCTCCGCGGTGATGACGGGCCCGTAGTCGAGTTCTGGCAGGGCATCGTCGTCGTGCGCGACGGCCAGCGGATGGCCGAACCGCACCGAGGACACCACGGGCAGGTAGGCGGCGAGGAACTGATCGAAGAGCTGGCGCTGGACGACATAGCGGGGATAGGCGGTGCATCGTTGCTTGCCGTATTCGAACCCCTTCTTCAGGTGCGCGGCCAGCAGGTCCCACTGGGAGAACTCCCAGATGCCCCAGGCGTTGAGGCCCTCCTGCTCGAGGAAGTGCCGTTTGCCCGTGTCGACCAGCGCGGCCGCGACCTGGCCGCCGGTGGAGCGCCCGCCGACGAAGGCCAGGCAGCCGATCTCCGGTGCCCGGACCAGCGCGCCGGACAGCCTGGAGCCGGACCCGGAGACCAGGGCCACCGGCAGGCCTTCGCGCCGCGCCAGGGCGCAGGCGAGGGTGAGGCAGGCGGCGCCACCGTCCGTCGGGGTCTTCGCGATCGCCGCGTTGCCGGCGAGAACCTGGACCAGCATCGCGTGCATGAGTACGCTCATCGGGTAGTTCCAGCTGGCGATGTTGCTGACGGGCCCGGGCAGGGGGCCGCGGCCGGCCAGCATCGGGCCGATTTCCTCGATATACCAGCGGACACCGTCGATCGCCCGGTCGACGTCCGTGCGCGCCAGCCGCCACGGCTTGCCGATCTCCCAGACCAGCAGCAGGGCGAGCAGATCACGGTTGTCGTCCATGGCGTCCAGCGCGGCACGCACCCGCATCTTGCGTTCGGCCAGCGGTACGTCGCGCCATCGCTTGTGGTCGTCCAGGGTCGCGCGGATGGCCTCCCGGGCCTCGTCCGGTTCGATCATGGGTGGTCCGGTGATGGGTGATCCGTCGACCGGTGTGACGCTGCTCAGGGGCTCGCCGGTCCGGCGCCACTGGCCGCCCCACAGGTTGTGAAGCCGGTCGTCGGCGAACGCCTCAGGGGCGGCCCGGGTGCACCGGGCGTAGGCGTCCGACCATGCGGTGCCGGGTTTGAGAGACAGGCGGGGCTTGCTGGGAGAGGGTGTGACCATGGGGCCAGGTTGCCTGTGATCGGCCCCAGACGCCACTAGGGATGCCGTGTTTCCTGGACGGTGACGAGCGTATCCGGTGATTGCGGCGCTGGCCGGCGAAACGGGCGGTATTCGGCCTCGGCCGGGCTTGACGGTGTTTGTGTTGATGATGTTTGTGCTGTTCGGCCGAGCACGGCGAATGTTACTTAGAGTAGTCATATGATCTCCGCGGGGGTGTGGGGCCGCGGGGATGGATCCCGTGCGGGCCGCCCGGCGGGGCGGGCGATACGTCCGGTTCGGGGTTGATGAATCACCACGTTCGCGGGTATGGTCACGGTGTGTCGCTGGCGGTGCGATGGCCTGCCAGCGCGTACCATTCCGATATGTCGGAAGCGGTGTTCGTGCACGACTCGATCAGCGCCGACGAGAAGACCCGGCTCTACGTAGGACCGCCATCACATAGAGTGGGCACATGCGTCGATCGCATCTCGTTGGTCCGGTGGCGGCCTGTTGTCGAACCTTCCGTGACTGCTAGCTCCGGTCTCTGATGGTCAGTGTTCTGACGCCTGTGGCGCCTCGGCCCGAACCCATCCGGGTCCTCGTTGTTGACGATCATGAGCTGTTCCTACAGGGACTGGAGACTGTTCTTGATCTTGAAGAGGACATCACCGTCGTCGGTCGTGCCGCCGACGGCCGGCAGGCTGTCGCGATCGCCACCGGAACCACCCCGGACATCGTCTTGATGGACGTCCGGATGCCGCACCGAGACGGCATCGACGCGGCGGGCGCCATCAAGCGGGAGGTGCCGACGGCGAAGATTGTGATGTTGACGGTCAGCGACGACGAATCCGACCTGTTCGAAGCGATCAAGGCTGGCGCGGTGGGTTACCTGCTCAAGTCGATCCCGCCGCACGAGGTCGCGGGCGCGGTGCGTGCCGTGCACAACGGCCTGAGCCTGATCAGCCCTTCGATGGCGTCGAAGCTGATGGTCGAGTTCGCCACGCTGGCGCGGGGATCGGATGACCGGCCAAGCCGGGTACCCGCTCCGCACCTCACCGCCCGTGAGCTGGAGGTTCTCAAGCTGGTCGCCGAGGGGCGCGCGAACCGTGAAATCGCCCGGAAGCTGTTCATCAGCGAGAACACGGTGAAGAACCATGTCCGTAACATTCTGGACAAACTACAGCTCCACTCACGCATGGAAGCGGTCATGTATGCCGTCCGCCAGGGCTTGTTCGAGATCGACTAAGAGCGCCCGGCAATAGGGACGCGACACCGCGTCCCCTCTTGCTGGTCGCTCTAAGTGGTCGGCGCTGGAAGTCCTTCGGGGGCTGTCGGATGCCAGGTGGATGCGTCGCGAGGCGGCCCAGGCCCCGGTAGCGGTGTGCTACCTGGGCTGACGACAACGACGCGAGGCGCTGCCTGGCGCCGGCAGACCCTGGACGTTCGATCAGGCAGCGGCGTCCGGGTGGATGGATCGCGATGTGAAGGGCTTTGAAGGGCACTGCGTCAGCGCACGTTGCGCGGGTCGGCGGATCTTGTCAGAGTGTCGGTTGTCACGGCCGTCCGTCACCACCCGCATCGAGTCCTGCCGGGTCCCACCACATCGATTTTCGAGAGGGTCATGCCGAGTCCTGACATACCCAGTCATAGTCCGACGCCTGCCCCGGACCGAGCCGACCTGGGCAGGCCGCAATGACACAATGGCTTCTCATCCTGCTCAGCGTTGTTCTGGTCGGGGCCTGTGGCGTCTTCGTCGCGGCCGAGTTCGCGCTCGTCACGGTTGATCGCTCCGCCGTGGCCCGCGCGGCCGAAGCGGGCGACAAGCGGTCGGCGGGCGTCCTGTCCGCGCTCGCGAGCCTTTCCACCCAGCTCTCCGGAGCGCAGGTGGGTATCACCATCACCAACCTGGCGATCGGCTTCCTCGCCGAACCGGCGATCGCGCGCATCCTGGACGGGCCGTTGGAATCCGTCGGCGTACCCGCGGGAGCGGCGCGGGGCGTCAGCGTGACGGCTGCCCTGGTGCTCGCCACGACCATAACGATGATTTATGGCGAGCTGGTTCCGAAGAATCTGGCGGTTGCCCGCCCGCTGCCGACCGCTCGCGCGCTACAGGGGTTCCAACGGGGCTTCAGCCGGGTGGCCGGCTACCCGATCCGTCTGCTCAACGGCACCGCCAACGGCCTGCTGCGTCGGCTGGGCTTTGAGCCCCAGGAGGAACTCGCCTCCGCCCGATCCGCACAGGAGCTGTTCGCACTGGTAGGCCGATCCGCGGAAAAGGGCACGCTCGCGCCGGAGACCGCGACGCTGCTCCAGCGATCCCTGGCGTTCGGGCACAAGCAGGCCGCGGACGTCCTGACTCCCCGGGTCCGGATGTGTACGGTCCAGGTGGACGACCCGGTCCGCGAGGTCATCGCGATGGCCCGCCGGACCGGGCACTCCCGCTTTCCCGTGGTCGGCCAGGGCCTGGACGACGTTGTCGGTCTCGTCCACGTCAAACACGCCGTCTCGGTCGGTGAGGACGACCGGGAGAGGGTCACCGTCGGCGAGATCATGATTGATCATCTGGTGGTGCCGTCCACGATCGAGCTCGACCCGCTGCTGGAGACGCTGCGCCGGGGCGGGCTGCAGCTGGCGGTCGTCATCGACGAGTTCGGCGGTACGGATGGCCTGGTCACCATCGAGGATCTGATCGAGGAGCTTGTCGGCGACGTGGTGGATGAGCATGATCGGATCGCTGCGCGCGCGCAGCGGCGGAAGGACGGGACGTGGCTGCTGTCTGGCCTGCTCCGGGTGGATGAGGCTGCGCAGACCGTTGGCATCCGGCTGCCGCTGGACGACGCCTACCAGACCCTCGGGGGCCTGATCGCGGACCGGCTCGGCCGGTTGCCCGTCGCCGGTGACGTCGTCGATGTCGACGGTGTCAGCCTCGCTGTCCACCTCATGGACGGCCGCCGGGTGGACCGCGTCCACCTGGTACTTCCCCGCACACCCCGGGACCGGCGCAGCCCGGACGTGATGGGCGCGGTGCGGTGAGCGTCCTTGTCGCGCTCTGTCTCGCCGCTGTCCTGCTGCTGGCCAACGCGTTCTTCGTGGGGGCCGAGTTCGCGTTGATCTCGGCCCGCCGGAGCGCCGTCGAACCGATGGCGCAGAGCGGATCGGCCCGTGCCCGCAGCACGCTGCGGGCGATGGAGGAGGCGTCGTTGATGCTGGCCGGCGCGCAGCTCGGCATCACGATCTGCACCCTCGGGCTGGGGTCGCTCGGCGAACCCGCGGTCGCCGCGCTGTTGGAGGGGCCGTTCGCGGCGGTCGGGCTGCCCGACGCGTCCTGGCACCTGGCCGCGTTCGTCGCCGCCATGGTCATTGTGGTGTTCCTGCACGTCGTGATCGGCGAAATGGTTCCCAAGAACATCGCCCTGGCTGGGCCCGACCGAAGCGCGCTGCTGCTCGTCCCACCGCTCGCCGGTGTCGTCCGCTGCCTGCGGCCGGCGATCGTCGGGCTGAACATGATCGCCAACCTCAGCCTGCGGATGCTGCGGGTGACGCCGCGGGCGGAGGTCGCCAGCGCCTTCACCCGCGACGAGGTCGCCGGCTTCGTCGAGGAGTCCCGGCGTGAGGGACTGCTCGACGAAGACCAGCACGGTCTGCTGTCAGGGGCGCTCTACCTCGATGAGCGCAGCGCGCGCAGCGTGCTGCTCCCCGTCGATCGGCTGGAGACGGTTCCGCTCGGGGTGACCCCGCGCGATGTCGAAGCGGTGGCCGCGCGGACCGGTTTCTCTCGTTTCCCGGTCCGTGACCCAGCCGGGACGCTCGCCGGCTACCTGCATCTCAAGGACGTTCTGGAAACCAGCCCGGGAAAGCGGTCGGCGCCGGTTCCGGCGAAGTGGGTCCGCCCGCTCGCCCGGGTTGGCGCGGACGACAGGCTGCGGACGGTGCTCGCGACGATGCAGCACAGCGGAGCGCACCTGGCCCGGGTCACCGACCGGGACGGAACGATTCTCGGGGTCGTCGCGCTGGAGGACGTCCTGGAAGAGCTTGTCGGCGAAATTCGGGACGAGGAGCGGCCGACTCACAGAATATGATCATTTGGAGTGCCGATGGTGGATCTTTTGGCAAAAAAGATTGTGCACGATGCAATCGTGTACTCTCCGAATGTGGCTGTACGGCAGCCGCGGCCATCAGATCGCCACAACGGAGGTACCCACCATGGCAACCACTCGCACCGCGCGCACGGCCTGGGAAGGCAGCCTGATCGAGGGGGGCGGGACCGTCACCTTCGCCTCGTCCCAGATCGGCGACTTCCCTGTTTCGTGGCCCGCGCGCGCCGAGGCGCCGGGCGGCGTCACCAGCCCGGAGGAGCTCATCGCGGCCGCTCACTCATCCTGCTTCTCCATGGCGCTCTCACACGCCCTGACCGGGGCGGGGAATCCGCCGCGCCGGCTGGAGACCCAGGCGGACGTGACCTTCCAGCCGGGTACCGGTATCACCGGTATCCACATCACCGTCCGCGGTGACGTGCCTGGGATGGATGACTCCGGCTTCGTCAAGGCGGCGGAGGAGGCCAAGGCGAACTGTCCGGTGAGCCAGGCGCTGGCCGGGGTTCCCATCACCCTTGCCGCCGGCCTGCTCTGACCGTGGCTGACAGCCTCCTGGCGTGTCCGTGCGCGCCAGGAGGCAACATGATCGATGGGCGAGTGGGTGCCCACCCGCTGGCAGGATGGGAATATGGGCCATGACCAGCCAGGACATCGACATGGTCGGCCACACCGAGGACGGGCGGCGGGACTCCTCGCTGCGTCTGGACGACCAGTTGTGCTTCGCCCTGTACGCGGCGTCGCGCGCCATGACGGGTGTTTACCGGCCACTGCTTGACCAGCTTGGTCTGACCTATCCGCAGTACCTGGTCATGCTCGTGCTTTGGGAGCATGAGGCGAGCCCTGTCAAGGAGCTGTGCGCCGCGCTGCAGCTGGACTACGGCACGCTCTCGCCACTGCTCAAGCGGCTCGAGTCAACCGGCCTCCTGCGGCGCGAGCGGCGGGTTGACGACGAGCGCTCTGTCCAGATCACCCTTACCGAGGAAGGCGCCGCGCTGCGGGAGCGAGCCCGGAGCGTGCCATCCGCCATCGAGCGTGCTATGGGCCTTTCCCGCGACGAGTTCGTTGCTCTGCGTTCCGCGTTGCGCAGGCTCACCGCGGTGCTGACGGCCACTGCGGAGTTACGATGAAGGTCTCGCGCGGCTGCTCTGGGTTATGGCAGACCCTTACGTGGGGTGAGTGACGGGACTTGAACCCGCGACACCCGGGACCACAACCCGGTGCTCTACCAGCTGAGCTACACCCACCACGTACCGAAGACATGCCCCGCCCACACGCAGCGGTTGCCTGCGCACGAGCGGTCGACCGGCACAACATCTCCGGACCTGGCTCATAGTACCGGTCAATCCCTCCTTCTGGCCACGAGGATTCCGGTGTCCCGGCCATGACGCTGCCGGGGCTGCCAGCGGCACCTCGGCAGCGCTCAGACCACGGTCGGCGGGGATGCCTCCCCGCTGGTCGCCGTGGTGACGGAAGCGTCGTCGGGGTGGCTGGCAACCCGGATCTCCCGGGCCACCGCCCGGGCGGATTCGCTGCTGGGACCCGGTTGTGGCACAAAGATGGCTTTCCGGTAGTAGCGCAGTTCGTCGATGCTTTCCCGGATGTCGGCGAGGGCACGGTGACCGCCGCGCTTGGGCGGTGCCGCGTAGTAGGCCCTGGGGTACCAGCGCCGGGCGAGTTCCTTCACCGTCGACACGTCGACCATCCGGTAGTGCAGATAACTGTCGAGGGCCGGCATGTACCGTGCGAGAAAGCCGCGATCAGTGGCGATCGAGTTACCGCACAGGGGAGCTTTGCCCGGGTCCTGAACCTGACGCTGGACGTAGTCCAGTACCTGCCGTTCGGCTTCGGCCAGGGTCAGCGTTGACACACGTACCGCGTCGGTCAGGCCCGAGGCGGTGTGCATCTCCTGGACCACGGCCTCCATCCCGGCAAGCGCGGCCTCCGGCGCGGACATGACCACGTCCACGCCGTCACCAATGATATTGAGTTCACTGTCGGTGACCAAGCATGCGACCTCCAGCAGAAGATCGGAGGCGGCGTTGAGCCCGGTCATCTCACAGTCGATCCAGACAAGGCGATCCATATCTGGTTGACCTTAGGGTCTCCTGGCCGGGACGTCACGCGGGGGCCAGCCGTTCGGTGCCGCCGCTGGACATTCGCCCGTGCCCGCCAGCGAGGCGCCCGCCGACGCTTGGCGGTACGGTCATCGGCGCCAGCGGGGCTTTCGGCTGTTGCCGG
>NZ_CAKJTR010000149.1:0-11947 GCF_917627355.1 Protofrankia sp. Cj3
GGCCGAAGTCGCCGAGCAGGAGGACGAACCGGCCGTCGTCCTCGTCAACCAGTCGCAGGAGCTCCTCGGCGAGTCCGTCGCGGACGCCATGGTGTGCCCCGACAAGCTCGCGGTAGCGCTGCGGTACATACAGGCTCGACGGGTACTGCGAGTCGTTGGACAGCCGGGCGGTCTGGTCCGCGACGAAGTCGCCGAGGTCCAGCAGCCCCTGGAACTCGACGAAGCTGCGCACCCGCACCCCGCGGCGGCGTGCCTCCTCCCGCAGCGCCGGGTCCGGGGGGATATCGGTGATGATTTCCGAACGGAGGTCGGGCTCCACCGCGTGGACATACCGGATGGACGCCTCCACCGTTTCCCGGCTGATCGGGCCGAGATGGGCACCGATCCGCACCTGCCGGGTGTATCCGTCCTCGAGATAGGTGACCAGCAGATGCGGAGCGGGACCGGGGATCCGGCGGATGCGGGCGCCCTCATAGCGGGTTCGGCACACCTCCGCGATCCGCTCGAGGTGGGCCGTGAGCGGATCGTTCTTGCCGCGCGGCCCAACCCGCGGGTCAGGTTCGTCGCCGGTCACCAGGGTGGTGCCGGTCCGCGGGGCGTCGGCGCCGCCCACCGCGGCCGGGAAGGTCACGCCGACCGCATGCCAACGCCGCCGGGCCTGCTCCGCGCCAGCGGCCTCGCCAGCCGTGGTGCCGGTCAGGCCGGCATGGCCGCTCCAGCGGGTCAGCCCGCCCGGGTCGAGCGTCAGCAGCTGGAGCCGCCCGGGCGCGGGAACCGGTATCGCGGGCAGCGCGGATTCCGCCGCGATGGGCCTGGCCTGGCCATGTGGCCGCAGCCCTGACAGGAGCAGGTTGAGGCGGGGCGCGACCAGCCGGTCGAGGGCCGCGGTGTCACGCAGCACAGCTGTCTCGTCGACCGGGCCACCGCCCGGCGGCCGAGGGGGATGATAGACAGCGCCGACGCGCAACAGCCCCTCCTGCTCGAACGGCCGTAACTGGTTGGCGAACCAGGCGGCCTGGGTGTCCCCCAGATATCCGTAGCGGTCGGCGTCGCGATGGCTCTCCGCCACGGTCGAGTTGAAGCCCGCGACCACCACATCCAGGTCGGGAATACGAAACAGCGACCAAGGCTGGTCAGCGTCGAACAGCGGGCCTTCGACGCCCTGGTAGACCTCAGCGAGGAACGCGGCGAAGTGCCGCCACTTCGGCCAGTAGGGTGGCGCTGGTTCCATGTCGTCGGCCTCGCAGTCGGCGAAGTACGCCCGGCATGCGGCATGGTTCACGTCGTGGCTGCCGGGGATGAGCACGAGCCGGTCGGGTTCCAGGCTCAGCAGCGCTCGCAGGCCGGCGAGGAAGGTCAGCGCCTCCTCGAACTCCCGCCGATGACCGGAGAGGGTGACGTCACCGGCGATGACGAGCAGGTCCGGTGGGGGCGCTCCGGCATTGACGAGCTGCGTGACATCCGCCCAGACCCGTGCCTGGAGCTTGTCACCGGCGGCGCGTCCCCCGTTCGCGCCTCGGCGGGGTATCCGGGGGGCGGCCAGCTGCAGAATGGTGACGGAATCCCGCGGCGTGCGGGAGCGCACGGACGGCGGGTACCTGGGCGCGCTGACGGGCACCCTGCGGGCGGTGACGCGGCTCAGCGGGACCGGTGGGCCGATTTCGGGGGGCGTGGCCTCCATGGGCGCGACGGTGTGCTCAGCGATGGACAGCGGGTAGCTGGGACCCACGTTCGGCTTCGCGCGTCCGGAGAGCGCGTCGGAAACCTTCCGTAGTAACAGCGCGCGGGCCTGCGCCTGGTCCGTCACGCTGACCAGGTCGACAAACGTGATCATGGAGAGCACGCCCTCGGGCTCGCACTCTTCCGTACGGACGGTGATGAGCTTGCTTCTGGACGAGTCGGGGTCGGCGCGTACCGCGATCTGCCACTCCAGCCGCGTCCATCTGGATAGCAGGTAGCGGGGGGACAGGACCGCGATGACGATGGCCGCCTCGCTCACCCCGCGGTCGATGAAATCCAGGAAGTTGGTGCCGGGAACGAAATCCCATGTCTGGATCATGGTGTGATAGCCGGCGGCCTCCAGCTCCCATGCAATCCAGGACGCCCAGCGTTCGTCGCCCACGGAGTAGCTGATGAAGAAGTCCAATGGGCGACCGGTACGGGTCGGCTGGGCCTGTGACGCCATTATGCCAGTATGGCGTGGGGATACCGCGGCGTTAAGGGGACACGCGACGTCTCACTGGGATCTTACGGCGTGTTTCGGAACTCGTCGTTCGAGCAGGGAGCCGCGTCCGGGCGGCGCCTCGCGTCATCGCTTACCTATCCATCGCTGTGCGATGGATAGCCCGGCTCGTCGGTCGACACCCACGACCAGGACGCATCCCCGCGTCGTCTCACGATGCGCGTACCCCACTCCCATTCCTTGATCCACACCCCCTGTTTACCCGTTTCCGGTGTCCGCGAGTAACCGTAGGATGGTCTTGGCCGCCCATGCGCAGGTGGCGGCATCGCAACGCCTGCGCTGAACGTGATGGTCGGACAAGTCACTCGCCCCGACCGTTCGATCGCGCCGGCCGGGCTGGTTACGAGCCAGCATCAGGGTCGCCGCCGCATCGCCGGCGATGGAGGTCAGGTGGAAGGTCCCGGCTGCCATGCTGTAGACGTCTCCCGCCCGTAAACTCTCCGCCGCCCCCGGCTCGCAGCGTATGAATTCGCCGGTGCCCCGGATCTCGTCGACGCCGCGGTCATGGTGATTGTGCACGTCGAAGACCTGATAGGTGAATGCCGGTGCGCCTCTTCCCGCCGCGGCGGCGGGTGGCGCGGCCGCTGGGATGGTCCGTACGGTCTGATTGCGCACCTCGCCGTCCAGTACGAGGCTGTACAGGTCCCAGCTGTGACAGTGCACCGCTGAGGTGGTCGGGCGCGCCGCGGGGATCCGCCGGTCCCACACGTGTACGCAGGCTCCGCCCTCATCGGAACGCCATACCGGAAAACACAGGAATCCTAACGGATGATATAGCACGACCGCGTCCGCTGGCGTGGCCGCGGCCCGCGCCAGGATCCGGGTTAGCCAGTTGGGGACCGCGCCTGTCCGGATACCGTCGACCTGGCCGCGCACCTGGAGGTAGGAAGTCATGGCGTGGGTCCTTCGCTGCCGTGGGCCCGGCGATACTCCACAGGTATCTGCAAATGCATGCTAGCCACACGGAGAACGATGGCAAAGTGATATTTTTGGGGTTTTCAGATAAGAGGCTCCGGCAGTAGGGCGTTCGATCAGGGAGCGGCGTCCGGGCGGATGGATCGCGAGGCGGCGGAGGGAGTCACCCTGGTGTTGGGTGGCGACCGACGACAACGCGGCGAGGCGCCGCCCGGACGCCGCGAGCCGGACAGTCCTATTGCTGGAGCCTCTATGCACGCCCGTGACCTGCATGATGTCGCCAGTGCCTCGTGCGGCATGTTTCGGGAGTCGTCATTCGAGCAGGGGCCGCCTGGGCACGGCGAGCCGGACAGCTGACTGTCCGGAACACGGGTCAGGAGGTGAGCCAGCCGTGGGTATGGAGGTGGT
Organism: Protofrankia sp. Cj3; assembly: GCF_917627355.1. Classification (NCBI taxonomy): domain Bacteria; kingdom Bacillati; phylum Actinomycetota; class Actinomycetes; order Frankiales; family Frankiaceae; genus Protofrankia; species Protofrankia sp. Cj3. Next base: position 3,566 of record NZ_CAKJTR010000149.1, read on the forward strand.
CGAGGATGCTCTGGACCGCGGCCTGCGGTGATGTTTGCGTGGTGTCGATGACGATCTCGGCATCCGTGGGTTCCTCATAGGGATCGGACACCCCGGTGAAGGACGGGATGATGCCGGCGCGCGCCTTGGCGTACAAGCCCTTGCGGTCACGTGCCTCGCAGATCTCCAGCGGGGTGGCCACATGGACTAGGATGAACCCACCTCCACTGTCCTCGACCATCGTTCTGACCTGCCGTCGGACGGTGCCGTAAGGGGCGATCGGCGCGCACACGGCGGTGCCGCCCGCCGCGGTGACGGCCGCGGCGACAAAGCCGATCCGCAGCACGTTGATGTCCCGGTCCTCGCGGGAGAAACCGAGCCCCTTGGACAGGTGCAGGCGGACGACGTCCCCGTCCAGGAGCGTCACCCGTCGGTCACCGCGTTCCAGCAGGCGGCAGGCGAGCAGTCCAGCCAGGGTGGACTTGCCCGATCCGGACAGGCCGGTGAACATCACGGTGAACCCTCGCTCACCCCGCGGTGGCTGTGCCCGGACCAGCTCGGCGGCGACCGCGGGTGGTGTGAGCATGGGTGGCAGCCGTGTTCCGTGGTCGAGCAGCAGCGCCAGCGCGCTTGCTCCGGGCGCGTTCGGCGCTGGTCCGACGATCATTGAGCCGAGCCCGTAGGCGAGCGAGACCTGCGTCCGGTGGATGATTTCCGCGGCGAGCGCGGGCTCGGTCTCCCGGTCGTCGGCCGGCCGGTGGTCTGTTGTCTGGTCTGTTGTCTGGTCTGCTGTCTGGCCTGCTGTCTGGTCTGTTGCCCGGTCTGTTGCCCGGTCCGTTGCCTGGTCTGTTGCCTGGCCGGCGTCCGGCTGGTCGCCGGTGGTGGCCCCCGCGTGGATCGTGTTGTCGGGGCCGAAGGCGACCGCCTCGGTCAGCCGCGGCATCGCACGGACCGGAACCAGGGCGAGCATCACGCGAACGTCGCTCAGCGTGGCGAGCGCCGCTCGCAGGCAGCGTACGCGCAGGTGATGACGAGCGTCCGCGGGATCCGCGCCACCGACCGCGGCGAGCACGACGATGCTGTTCCCGGCGGCGGCGAGGGCTTCGATGCGGTCCAGGTCCGCGGTATGCAGCAGGCCGTCGGCCCACAGCGCGGTGGCGGCCGGGCCGGTCGGTGTGATCCAGCCGCGTCGGAGCAGCTCCAGACGCAACGCCGCGGGGGTGAACCGCAGCTCGGGGTAGTCGGGGTGATCGGGCAGCCGTAGCCCCTCCACGAGGCCTGACAACGTTGAGCCCGCCGCGTCGGTCACCCGCAATGCGGCGATCATCACGCCTTCGGAGTCCCTGAGCGCGACCGTCGTTCCAGGGCGCGGTATGCGCGGTAGGTCGGCGCTCCCGGCGGTCACCGGGTAGGCGTCGCCCACCTCAACGGTGTGCCGCGGCAGCTGTGCCGGGCCGTCGTACGCATCGCCGGCCACCGCCGGGACGCCGAGAGCGGGATACCCGCCGGACAGCAGAAGTTCAAGATCGGAAAGTTGGGTGGCTGTCAGCGTCAGCGACGGCCAGCGCAGTGACGCCTTGGTCAGCTCTCGTGCGCGCGCCTCGTCGACCAGCAACGCGCTCCTCTGCCGGATGGTGGGCACACTCTGACCGTAGCGGTTGAGGTCCGTCCTGCCACGGCGACGGGCGGCCGCGGCCCACCCCCGCCCGTCGCTCGGTGGCAGACTGCCATGGGTGAACAGTGACGGGAACGCGGCGGCGGCCGGCCCGGCCGCGCGCCATCCGGCCAGGCCGGCGGGTGTACGGGATGAGGACAGCGCCGGCCTGCCGGCGCCCGGCGAGGCCGCGGACGCCGTCCTGGCGGCGTGGCTGGCCACCGACGCGGGCGCTCTCCTGCTGCGGCTCCGGGCGGAGCTGGGATTCGGTGACCCGGCCGCGTTACGCGACGCTGGTGACGCCCGCTCGCAGGCGTGGCTCGCGGGTACGCTCGCCCGGCACCGCCAGCATGACTCGGTGCTCTCCGAGGAGGCGGTCGACGACCCGGCGAGGCTGACCGCCCGACGGGTATGGATCATCGATCCGCTGGACGGGACCCGTGAATTCGGCGAGCGTGATCGGCTGGACTGGGCCGTGCACGTCGCGTTGTGGCAAGACGGCGATCTTGTCCAGGGTGCTGTTGCGCTCCCGGCGCAGGGCGTCACGTTGGCGACCGGCACACCGCTGCCGCGGCGTCCCGCCCCGGTGGGCGGCCCCCGGTTCGTGGCCAGCCGGACGAGGGCGCCCGCGCTGGTCGGCACGCTGGCCGAGGCATTGGGCGGTTCGGTCGTACCGGTCGGTTCCGCTGGCGCGAAGGTGGCGGCCGTTGTCCGTGGCGATGCCGACGCCTATGTGCACGCTGGCGGCCAGTACGAATGGGACTCGGCCGCGCCGGTTGCCGTAGCCCGTGCGGCTGGCCTGCACACCAGCCGGCTGGACGGGTCCCCCCTGGTCTATAACCGGCCGGATCCGCTCCTGCCCGACCTGCTCGTCTGCCGCCCGGATCTGGCCGGCCGCATTCTGGCACTGATCGCTGATCGCTGATCGCTGATCAGCGATCAGCGATGTGTTTGTCTTTATGCGACAGTTTGTATCCGGTGAGTCGCTTCGCTGTCCCGAGTGCCGGTTCCTCGGCTACGTTGGGCTGATATCTACCAGCGTTGTCATCTACCAGCATCGCCGTCCATCGGCGTTGCCATCCATCGATGTTGTCCACTGGGGTCGACAGGGGGATTCCGCATGCCTGTCACAGGCTACGAACTCACCCATCTGCAGATGCTCGAGGCCGAGGCGATCCACATCTTCCGGGAGGTGGTGGCCGAGTTCGAGCGTCCCGCGCTGCTGTTCTCCGGCGGCAAGGACTCGATCGTCATGCTCCGGGCCGCCGAGAAGGCGTTCTGGCCGGCGAAGCTGCCGTTTCCGCTGGTACACATCGACACCGGCCACAACTTCAGCGAGGTGATGGAGTTCCGCGACGCCCGGGTCGCGCAGCTGTCGGCCCGCCTTGTGGTCGGTTCCGTCCAGGACGCGATCGACGCTGGAGTGATCACAGAAGACATCCGGCCCGGTGCTTCCCGTAACCAGCTGCAGACGCCGGTGCTGCTGGACACCATCGAGAAGAACAAGTTCGATGCGGTGTTCGGCGGGGCGCGCCGGGACGAGGAGAAGGCCCGGGCCAAGGAGCGCGTCTACTCCTTCCGGGACGAGTTCGGTCAGTGGGACCCGAAGAGCCAGCGCCCTGAGTTGTGGTCGCTCTACAACGGACGTCACCGTCCGGGCGAGCACATCCGGGTCTTTCCGCTGTCGAACTGGACGGAGCTCGACATCTGGCGCTACATCGCACAGGAGAACCTGGACATTCCGTCGATCTACTACGCGCACACCCGGGACGTGCTCGAACGGGACGGGATGCTGCTGGCGGTGACCCCGGTGACGCCGCCGTTGGAAGGGGAGCGGGCCGTTGCGCGCCAGGTGCGTTACCGCACGGTCGGAGACATGTCCTGCACCGGGGCGATCGCGTCGACCGCGGCGACGATCGGCGAGGTGATCGCGGAGGTGGCGGTCAGCAGGATGACCGAACGCGGCGCGACCCGTGCCGACGACCGGGTCAGCGAGGCTGCCATGGAGGACCGCAAGAGGGAGGGCTACTTCTGATGGGGAAGCTGTTCTGATGGGGGAGCTGCTGCGGGTCGCCACCGCTGGTTCTGTCGACGACGGCAAGTCCACGCTGATCGGACGGCTGCTCTTCGACACCAAATCGCTGTTCGCCGATCAGCTGGCGGCGGTGGAACGCACCAGCCGTGAGCGCGGCGACGCCTACGTCGACCTAGCGCTGCTCACCGACGGGCTGCGAGCCGAGCGGGAACAGGGCATCACCATCGATGTCGCCTATCGGTACTTCGCCACACCGAAGCGGTCGTTCATCCTCGCCGACACCCCTGGGCATGTTCAGTACACCCGCAACATGGTCACTGGCGCGTCTACCGCTGATCTGGCGCTGTTGCTGGTGGACGCGCGCAAGGGGCTGCTCCAGCAGACCCGCCGGCACGCCTTCCTGGCCTCCCTGCTGCGCGTTCCGCACCTGGTGCTGTGCGTGAACAAGATGGACCTCGTCGGGTTCGACGAAGACGTGTTCGAGAAGATCAAAAATGAGTTCCGGGGGTTCGCCACCAAACTCGAGATCGTCGACGTCGCGACGATCCCGGTCTCCGCGCTCGGCGGGGACAACATCGTCTCCCGTTCACCGAGCACCCCCTGGTACGAGGGCACTTCGCTGCTGCATCACCTGGAGGAGCTGCACATCGCCTCCGACCGCAACCTCATCGACGTGCGCTTTCCCGTGCAGTGGGTGGTCCGGCCGCGTTCCGGCGAGCTGCATGATTACCGCGGGTACGCTGGCCAGGTCGCCGGTGGCGTCCTCAAGCCAGGGGACGACGTGATCGTCCTGCCGTCCGGTCTGACCTCGCGGATCGCCGCCGTCGACACCTTTGACGGCCCGGTCGCCGAGGCCTTCCCGCCGATGTCGGTGACGATACGCCTCGAAGACGATCTGGACGTCTCCCGCGGGGACATGATCGCTCGACCAGCGAACCAGCCGATGGTCGGTCAGGATATCGACATGATGGTCTGCTGGATGGCGGACGCGCCACTGTCGGCCAAGGCCCGGCTCGGGATCAAACACACCACCCGGTCCGTGCGCGGCGTGCTGAAGAAGATTGCCTACCGGGTGGACGTCGACACGCTGCACCGCGACGAGACCGTGTCGGAGCTGCGGCTCAACGATATCGGCCGGGTGACGGTCCGGACCATGACGCCGCTGTGCTTCGACCCGTACCGGCGTAACCGGACGACGGGCAGCGTGATCCTCATCGACGAGGCGACCGGGTCCACGGTCGGCGCCGGCATGATTCTTTAGAGCGCCTGGCAACAGCGGCGTGGATCAGGAGCAGCCGGCAACAGCGGCGTGGGGCGGGGCCGGGGCTCAACGACGCAGATAGCGCAGGAACAGGCTGCCGTCCTCCTCGAGGACATGACCGAGCGCCATCGTGACGGGCGTCGGCCACCGGCGGCCGCCGACGATCCGGATGCGGTCGGGGCCGACCAGCAACGGGGCGAGGGTCAGGCACAGCTCATCAAGGAGGCTGGCCCCCGCGAGAGCCGCGTGCAGCGACGGGCCGCCCTCGCACAGCACGCGTCCCAGCCCCCGTTCGGCGAGTGCGTCCAGCGCCGCCGCGAGATCCACTGTCTCGTCGCCGCAGACCAGCATGTCGGCGACCGCGGCGAGCTCCCGGTACCGGTCGGCCGGCGCGGCCCGGCAGGTGAGCACCAGCGGACGCACGTCAGCTCCGAACAGCCGGGCGGACGGGTCGAGCCGCAGGCTGCCGGAGATGACGGCGACCGGCGGGACCGGTGTCTGCCCGGCCGCGAGCCGTTGCTCGCGCCGTTGCGGTGGCACGATGACCGGCCCGTAGTCCTCGGCGACCGCGGTGCCGGCACCGACGAGGACGACGTCGGCGAGCCAGCGCAGGGTCCGGAAGACCCGGCGGTCGGCGCTGCCGCCCAGCGCGCCGGAACGGCCGTCCACCTCGGCGGCACCGTCGAGGGAGGAGACGAAGTTCGAACGGACGTGGACCTTGCCGGCCGCGACCGGCGGCAGCCGGTACCAGGCATCCAGGTCGACGTCGTCTGGCGCGGGCTCGCCATGGCCGCCGGCCGCGGCCTGGCCCGCCGGTCGGTCGCCGCGGTACCGCTCCCCGGGATGCTCCGCCGCCAGCAGGCGGGCGGACAGCTCCTGGGGGGACGACAACCGGCGCACTTCGCGGACTCTATTCCACCCGCTGCCGACCGTTGTGTGAGCGACAGCGCCACGAGCGACCGGCAACAGGCGGCGCGCGCCCCGGCCCCGCCGGCCCCGCGTTGCCGCGTCCCCTGTTGCCGCGTCCCCTGTTGCCGGGCGCGTCATGTGTGGGCTGTCGCATATCATGGCGGTCAGCGTGAGATGGTGTGAGTTACCTCGCCCGGTACTTCTCGGGGTGACATCGACCAGCGGCGTATCCGTAGGGTGAAAACATGCCGGAGAGTCTGGTCGACCGCCATCCTGAGGTACGTCCGGACGACTTGGTCGCGGCTCTTGTTCCGCCACCACGGTTCAGCGACGTCCGTTTCGCCACCTACCGGCCGGATCCGGGCGAGCCGAGCCAGGCCGATGCCGTTGCGGCGCTCGCCCGCTTTGCCGGCCGGGTCGCGCCGGGCGGGAGCCGGCCGGGGGGGCCGGCCGCTGCCGGTGGCCGAGGCCTGCTCCGGTTCGGACGCCGTGACAGCGGCGGACGCACCGCCCGCAACGCCGTTGGTGGGCCGGATGCCGGCCCCGCCCGGCCCGGGGTCTATCTCGACGGCGGCTTCGGGGTCGGCAAGACCCACCTGCTCGCGTCGCTGTGGCACGCGGTGCCGGGACCCAAGGCCTATGGGACGTTCGTGGAGATAACGTCGCTGGTCGGCGCGTTGGGGTTCGCCCGGACGGTGGAGGCGCTGTCCGGCCTGCGGCTGTTGGCGATCGACGAGTTCGAGCTCGACGACCCCGGCGACACGGTGCTCGTCTCCACCTTGTTGACGAGGCTTGTCGAGGCCGGCGTGCACCTGGCCGCGACCAGCAACACCCAGCCGGAGGATCTTGGCGCCGGCCGGTTCGGCGCGGACGACTTCCTGCGCGAGATCCAGGGGCTGTCGTCACGGTTCGACATCCTGCGGATCGCGGGCGAGGACTTCCGCCACCGCGGTCTGCCCAAGCCGCCCGCCCCGCACCGCGACAACGAGGTCAGCCGCCGTGCCGCGATAACCCCCGGCGCCAGCGAGGACGGGTTCACCGAGCTGTGCGCGCATCTCGGCCAGTTGCACCCGTCCCGCTACGGCGCGCTTGTTGACGGTGTGGAACTGTGCTGTCTGCATGGCGTCACCGCGGTTGCCGACCAGGCGATGGCACTGCGGCTCGTGGTTCTCGCGGACCGGCTCTACGACCGGTCGATCCCGGTCGTGGCTTCCGGCCAGCCCTTCAACGAGCTGTTCTCGGCCGAGATGCTCGCCGGGCCGCACCGCAAGAAGTTCCAGCGCGCGATCTCGCGGCTTTCGGCGCTGGCCCGCGACGGCGGGCCCGGCGAGCTGACCGGCTGGGAAGGCACCGCCAAGGCGTCCTGACAGGGTCCAGGACACGCCACCGGCGGCTGTTGCGGAGAAGGGAGGCCGTCGCGGCGCGTGTGGCATCCTGGGACGCGGGCTCCCGGGCGCGGGTGATCAGGCCGACGACCGGGCCGCGGGATGCGTCGCCGTCGCCCGGACGCGATACTGGCGGGGCGGTGCTGATGGACCGAGGCGTCGGCGATGCCCGGTACCGCAGGCTCGCCGCGTCGCCTTCGGCCGGAAAGGACGGTTGTACGCATGACGACCTATGTTGTGCTGCTGGTCGTCGTGCTGCTGATCGCCGCCGCTGTGCTCGGCCTGTTGTATGTGCTGTTGTCCCGCGCTGAACGCCGCGAGCGCCGACACTGACGGGCGGTACGGCAGGCTGGTACAGCCTGTGCCCGCGATCGCGCCCCAGTTCGGTTTCTCCGCGGGCCCCGCTCCGTTGCCGCGTCAGAGCAGCCGGGCGATCACCACTGACTCCCCGTCGAGTTCGATGCGGCCCGGCATGTAGGTGAACCCGCTGGTGGACGCGGCCGGGACGTCGAACGGCACGCCTTCGACCGGTACCGGCTGCCGCCGCCGCGCGAGGTTGCACACGATCGCGACCTGGCCGCGGCGCAGTACGAACCACCGGGCATCCTCGTCAAAACTGCAGCGCACGCGGGACAGGCCTGGATCGGTGAGGTCCGGCAGGGTCCGGCGCAGGGTGATGAGCCGCCGGTACCACTTCAGCAGACCGGCGTGGCGCGGGGTCCTGAGCTCCGCCCAGTCCAGCTTTGAGCGGATGAAGGTTGCCTCGTCCTGCGGGTCGGGGATCTCGTCCGGTCCCCAGCCGTGCGCGGCGAACTCGCTCCGGCGCCCCTTGCGAACGGCCTCGGCCAGTCCGGGCGCGTTGTGGTCACTGAAGAACTGCCACGGCGTGGTCGCCCCCCACTCGTCACCCATGAACAACATCGGCGTGAACGGCGAGGTCAGCAGGAGCGCGGCGCCCACCCGCAGCAGGCCCGCGCTGAGCGTCTGCCCGGCGCGGTCGCCGACCGCCCGGTTGCCGATCTGGTCGTGGTTCTGCAGGAAGGTCACGAACCGATGCGCCGGGATGTGGCTGGGTACCGGGCGGCCGTGGGAGCGCCCGCGGAACGCCGAGTACGTTCCGTCGTGGACGAACGCGCGTTCCATCGCCTTGGCCCGGGCC